>NZ_JAAHIG010000119.1:0-22499 GCF_010692305.1 Moorena sp. SIO4G3
TTGGGAAGGCAGCGCGGTCTTGGGGGTTCCCCCACTCGCGCTTTGCCGTGGTTTCCCCCACTCGCGCTTTGCATCAAGACAGGGTAATTATCCCGACATGATATAAGTACTGATCAACTAAAGGCTTAATCAAGATGCTGGAAATAATGGCATGGTTAACTAACCGCTTAACTAACCGCTTAACTAACCGTATCGGTCTGGTAATCAGTGCTACACTGCTGGGGCAAATATTACCGGTGTCAATCCCAGACAGTGAGCCAAACAACTATTTTTCAGATTCATCAACAGCGATCGCTCAGACACAGTTATCCACTGACTCGGTAAACAAAGAGGTATCCCCCCCTACCTCCAGGGGAAACCCTCCGCCGCCCACTAGACCTTTACCTGATCAACGCCTCAGGCAAGAAACCCAGCCCCTGCCAGCGGATTTTCGGGTGTCTGCTTTGCAACCGGATTTTACCGGCGAGCTTTGGGTGGGCTCTTGGCTAGGATTAACAAGAATTGACCCTAATAGTGGAAAAATCCGCACTCGCCTCAGTCTGCCGAATTACACTGTTGGTGCTATAACTCAAGACCGGGTAGGGCGGATTTGGGTAGGAACCTATGAAGGACTATTGCGTATAGACCCTCGTAATAATGAAATTAATGCCCAAAACTTTACCTTACCGTCTAATAATGTGTTGTCCCTGTTGATTGACACTCGTGGCTATCTTTGGGTGGGAAGCGATCGCGGTCTGGCTCTGATTAGCCCTGACCAGGGATTGTTGATGACAACATTACAAAAATTACCCGGTGTCAGTGCCAATGCTTTGACTCTAGATGAAGAGGGTCAGCTGTGGGTGGGGACTCTAGAAGGGCTAGTGCGAGTCGATACTGCTAGTGCTTTTGTAATTGCTCGCATCAAGGATTTACCAGGAAACACGGTACAAACCTTGACCCGAGGACCGGAGGGAATGCTATGGGCTGGCACTCCTAATAGTTTACTGGTGATTAACCCAGACACTTACGAAGTGTTCAGGTCTGTAACTCCCCTAAGAGGACGTAATGTCACTGCTGTGCAGTTTGATCTAGATGGTAATGTTTGGGTTGGTACGGATAATGGTTTATTTAAAATTAAACGAGACAGTGGAGAAGTGTTGGCTAAACTAGGCAAGCTACCCTCTAGTCGTATTCTGGCATTAGCTCCTAATACTGGTAACAAGTTATGGATCGGAACTTCCGAAGGACTAGCTTGGGTGAGCATGAGTACAGGTCGCATCGAGCCCCATTTGGGCTTTGTTAGAGAGATTCCAGGTAGTTTTTAGGTTGGGAAGCATCGGCTCTAAGTGAGTGCGTTCGCACCTCAAGCAGCGTCGGCTTTGCCGAAAGCGTGACCAAAGGTCAATCGCAAAAAAAAATTGACGCTCCCATCAGCAGCTTTGATTAACCTTTTTTCACGGAATTCCCCATCCTTCTTCAGGGTGGGGATGGATAGGGAGGGCGTTGCTAAGCCAATTATTTTTAGTATTTGAGATTTTAACACTCGTGCGGCTGTGTGGTAAAATCCGGTTATGCTTACCATGAACTACACTTACCGTATTTATCCAGACCTGCACCAATCGGCAACAATGCTCGAATGGCTGGAAACGTCGCGCCAGGTTTATAACCGTGCATTGGGCGAACTTAAGGACTGGATCAACTCCCGTAAGTGTTTGATGGATAGGTGTTCATTGAATCGGGAATACATTATTCCCGCCGACGTCCCTTTTCCATCTTATCATCGTCAGCAAAATGATTTGCCTAAATTGAAACAGACCTGGCCAGACCTCAAGAATGTTTATTCTCAAGTGTTGCAAACTACGATTCGGAGGTTGCATGACACATGGAAAGCATTTCAAAAACGTGGTTTTGGATTTCCAAGGTTTAAGAAGTTTGGACAATTCAAGTCTTTCTTGTTTCCACAGTTCAAAGACAACCCAATTAATGGCTTTGAAATTAAACTGCCCAAGATTGGAAGTATCCTAATTAGCTATAGTCGCCCAATTCCAGATGGATTTAAAGTCAAGCAAGTAAGGGTGTTGTCTAAGGCTCGTGGAACCCAATGGTATGTAATTGTTTCGATTCAATCTCAAGTGTCGATTCCCGATATTTCTGTTCATGGTAGAGCGATTGGCATTGACTTGGGATTGGAGCGATTCGCCACCACATCTGATGGCAACTTTTTTGAACGTCCTAAGTTTTTGAAGTCTCAATACAGCAAGCTGAAATTGCTGCAACGTCGAGCCGCACGAAAACAAAAGCGTTCTGCTAACTGGGAAAAAGCTCAAATCAAGGTGGCGCGATTGCATAATGAGATTACCGCCAAGCGCAAAGACTTCCATTACAAAACGGCACATAACCTTTGTGACCAAGCTCAAACCATTTTTGCAGAAGACCTGAATACAGTTGGACTCAACCGAGGGATGCTCCGCAAAGAGTGTATTGATGCATCCTTTGGGGCGTTTCTTTCTCGCCTGGAATGGGTGTGCTGGAAACGGGGGGTATTTTTTATGCGAGTCAATCCCAACGGTACAAGTCAAACCTGTCCAAGTTGCGGCGCAACTGTGGGTAAGCCCCTTGGGGAAAGGGTTCATCATTGTCCTGAATGTGGATACCAGACTCATCGCGATCATGCGGCTGCCGAGATGGTGTTATGGCGTGGAGTAAACTCAGTACCCGTGGGCAATCGGGGAATGGAAACTGCCTGTGCAGGCGTACTAGCGGGGGCTCAAACCTCTAGCCAAGTGCCGAAATCCCGCCAGGGAACAACCAGGAACTCCAAGAAGTGATTCTTCGGAATCCCCATCCCTCTATAGGGTGGGGAGGATGTCAAGGCCTATTTAGCTGAGAGTGCATCACAGTTAATGTTTCTGCTAGTTGACTAAGGCGATCTTCGAGGTATTTTTTCCGAATCAATAGTTGTCGCAGTTTTTGATAACGAGCGATGGCCATGCTCACACTGGGAACCTGATCTGCTGGACAAAACCTTGACCAAGATTGACCCTGCTCATCCAAGCCACAAAGACGATAACCAGTACGAGGAGATTGATAGGTAACATTAGTATTAGATTGCTCAACCGCTTCATCCACATAGTCCATCATCCGGTCACCATTGGCTAGTCTTACTGTCCCTATGGCATCTTGGGGTTGACTCGCTTGAGACTCTAACCAGCCATCAACAATTGGTCCTTCTAGGTATAGGTCTTGAATTTGCCGGAGGATTTTGTGCAGTTCCTGCTGCCAACCCAGAACAATTCCCTCAATGTCTTGCAACAGATTCATTGCCAAAGCTGGGTTAGCACCATGGCGATGGTTTCCCAGTTTAGGGTATTTTAATCTAGGCAGAGTCGGTATCTTCTGTTCATCCTGGCGAGTCGGGAACGGTTGTACTGCCATCGAGAAAGAAGGTTCCTTTTTAGTTCTACGACTGACTACACCTGCTTGTTGGTGATTAGTTTGATCAGCCACAGTTGGGGATGGTTGTGATGAATCAGTGGCACTAGTTTTTGCTAACTGATTTAGTGTTGTCTCGATCCGTCGCAATTTTGATTTCATGAAGACTAATTTGAGTAAATATAGTTGATATCAAGGGGGAAGATGCCCAATATTGCTGAACTATAAGCTCTATTAATTTTGACTAAAGCGAAGATAACTCCCAATAGCCTTGAATACTAATAAATTTACCAGTAACAAATTTACCAGTAATTTAATTTTAGTCACCGGACCATCCAGGTCTGGAAAAAGCGAGTGGGCAGAAACCCTGGCGATGCAGACTGGGAAATCGGTAATATACGTTGCTACTGCCACAACCAACCCGGATGATCCAGAGTGGCTGGCCCGGATTGAAAAACATCAGCAGCGACGCCCCAGTTCCTGGACAACCCTTTTGGTCCCACTGGACTTGGCAGCAACAATTACCAACTATTCTGACATCAATCACTGCCTGTTAGTAGATTCTCTAGGAACCTGGGTTGCCAATTGCTTAGAACAGAATGATACCGTTTGGCAGCAAACGTTACAAAACTTATGGAATAGTTTGACCAAGGTTAAAGGTTCTGTAATTTTTGTTGCAGAAGAGGCTGGCTGGGGAGTGGTTCCAGCATATCCTATGGGTAGGGCGTTTCGCGATCGCCTCGGAAATGTGGTGCGTTATTTGGGGCACTTGGCTAACCCAGTCTACTTAGTCACCGGCGGTCATGTGCTTAATCTCAGTACTCTGGGTCAACCATTACCGGATAATGGTAATGTTGGCGAATCACCTCAAACCTAATCCAATCCATGGCAAGAGGGGAAAGATACCGGCAGTGGGGAAGAAGCTTCCTAGCTCAGTTGTTTATTCAACGGGTTAAAACTGACTAATAACAACTAATTACCAACAAAACCATGGCATCTGAAGCACAAGTCAAACGCTATCTCACCTACTGGTTCCAGTTAGGCAAAAAAGTTGTGATGCGCAATGGTTTTTCAGCTATGCACCCACAATCACTTACAAATGGCAAGCACTACAGCCAAGAATTTGAAACGATTTGGCAGCTAGTCATTTCACCAGAGACTGGTGATTGTTACCTGGAAGGAACTGATGAAACAATTGCGGAGTTATTAACACCCAAGTGGGATATACTCCCTTGTTCCCGTTGTGATATGCCTTTACCCATTAAAACCGCTGGCATACCACCAACCTGTTGTCCCTGTTTTGATCTACCCACATGGCCCAACACAGAATTGCCAGCACCACGAGATCCAGTGTGTAGTCAAACCGAACTAAGAGGGATTTGCGATCGCTTAAACAAAATTACTGATAATTGAATTACTTACAAGAGTAAAAAAAATAAAATACCAGTTTTTAGCTTGTAGAGTCGCCCCAAAAAAAAATTGGTTATTTTGATAATTATTCTATATAGCGTATCTCATAGCTATGAGGTACACATTATTTTTTCCCTCTTGCCTCTTGCCTCTTGCCTCTTGCCTCTTCACTGCTCCCTGCTCCCTGCTCCCTGCTCCCTAAAACCCAGAGATTTGTTCATGGGTATAATAATTGCTATATATTACTCTCGTTTAATTTAAAGTGAAAGATTTCAGTAAAGACGATTAGTTGAATTGCCGCATATGGGGGAGTTTATCTGCCCCATATGCTAGTGCTCTAGAAAGTCAAGGAGATCACAGAGTTTTCAGATATTCAATCAAGGCTTTTTTATCCTGTTCAGGTAAATCAGTGCCATAGAGATGTCCTTGGTTACCGTTAGCTATAACGCTAGTATCGTATCTGAAACCCTCCTTCTCAGCGTTTGCTCCCTCCGAGACAAAGCCGACTTTTTCGGGATCATAGACATCGTAGCCCCGGTAAAATACCTTCGTCCGCTTCTCAGGAGTTTCTAGTAAGTTGGTTAGATTAGGCACTGAACCATTATGGAGATAAGGAGCTCTTAGCCAAAGTCCATCAAGGGCTACTGCCACATAACCATTAGTCTTACGCAAGTAGTCAAAGTCCCATTCATAGCCTTCAGCGTATTCATTATAAGAGTCAGCTGCTTCCTGAGTCCACATATCTAAGCGGTTGCGGTCAGTACCAATCTCATCAATAGGAATAACAGTTCCTATCCGTTCTCCACCAAAAGCATGGCAGGATGCACAGGTATTACCAAAAATCTCACTACCTTTTGCTGCCAATGTCTGATTAACCTCAAAAGGATATGGGGGAGGAGGTAATTCAGTAATATAATCTTCTACCCGCTTTAAACCTTCGATATTAATCGACTTCCTAGTAGCACCATCACCGATTGCCCCAGTCTGGATGGTTTCCGTCAGTGACGTTTCTAAGCCATCCCAATGATAGGCAAATCCTTCATGCATCTTTTGATTCCAAATCGACATCATGTCGGAGTTGTCAACGGAATCATCTAGAGGTTGCTCTAAGTATCGAAACTTGCCAGGGTTAAATGGAGAGATCCGACCAGGTCCCCAGTCGGGACGGGAATCCATCCAAGCATATCCTTCCCCAAGTTCCAGAATTGATTTCCTAGTTTGAGGAATAATTACATAGCGATAAAGTAGTTTATCAAACCAAGAAAGTTCATAATTGTATCCGATTTCTCCAAGAATATAGTCTGCTGTAAATCGTGGATCATTGGCACAAGCTTGCAGAAATCTGAGGTAGCCTTGAGAATCAAACTTATTTGACGGTCCTCCTAAAATAATGGTAGGTTTATCTTTAGGATTTTCGCGAAATGTAGCCGTATGACAGGAAGCACAAGTTATGCCCTGACGGGGAAAACCAATAGTTTTTTTAGAAAAGCCAATGGGCAATTCTTTCCCCTCTTCCCAGGTAATTCCCAAAGAGGTATAACCACCCGGTCCTGGTAGTTTATCTGGAAATATCCGGGGAAGCACCAGCCAAATTAAATAGGGTAAACCTTCAGCATTTTCTGTGCCAATGGAACCATACTTGAAGTGTTCTTCTGGCGACTCATAATCGTAATAGGTGGGAGGATTGGGGTCTTCTCGAAATAGGTTGTACCATCCCACATAGGCTACAACTCCAGCCAGCAAAAAAATACTAATAACAATCGTTATTAGTATTTTACCTAATTTCGTTTTCACCATTTCCATAACGTTATTCTTCTCCCTACTGCTAGATAGTGCTGAGTGCAGTGCTAGGTGATAAGTATTAGTATTCCCGAAAAGTTAGGAGAATCCCTTGACTATTTTTGAAATAAGGGGTTGTTCAGTTTGCAGGGCAAGGAATAAGAGAATTCCTTGGATAACTGCGAAGACAAGGTCAACCAAAGCGATACTCATAAATCCCAGATCTTGACCAAATAACAAGACAGCCGTTATAAAAAACGTAGCTCCACCACCTCGTGTGACCAATATCGACATCCAAGCTGTTGCTTGATAGCGATAGGGATCCATAGCACCAGGAATGTATAAAATACTGATTTCCAGCAACAGCAATCCTGCAGCACGTACCCAGATAATCGGCACTGGGATTTGCATTTTTAACAAAGAGAGCATGACTTCTGGGAAGAACAATAAGGGAATGACAAAAAACACCACATTGATAATGATGCCAAGCCATACCACACAACCAAAGTATTTAGCGTAAGCGTTCATTTTACCTCTTGCTTGAATCTGTTGTTTTAATCTCTTTGTTTAATGTATTGGTTGGTTTTTGTAAATAATTGTTTACATTTATCCCTTACTAAAGGGTCTTCATGTACTCCACTAAGGCATCTTTTGCTTCTGGAGAGAGGTCAGTTCCATAAAGGTGACCACTATTTAAATTGCCAGGAATTGTTGTATAAATCTTAAAGAATTTGTTGGTATTATCCTCTGCTACATCGGAAACAAAACCAACCTTGTCCTGATCGAAAACATCATCACCCCGATAGAATTCTTTGGGTCGGTTTTCGGGGGTTTCTAACAAGTCTCTTAGGGTTGGTACTGAACCATTATGTAAATAGGGAGCTCGTAGCCAAATTCCATCTAGGGGCACATTGGCATAGCCATTGGTCTTGCGGAAATGTTTGAAACGCCTTGGTGTGCCAACAAAGAGGGTATTTTGGTTAGAAAGCAGTTCATAGGTGTAGGAATCCAGGCGATATCGGTCTGTACCAATTTCTTCAATAGGTGTTACCTTGCCAACCTTTGAACCACCAAAAGCATGGCAACTGGCGCAGTTGTTTTCATAAATTGGCTTACCCACTGCTGCCAAATTCTGCTTAATCTCATAGGGATAGGGCGGGGGTGGTAATTCCCACAGCCAATCAGCAACCCGTTGAATCCCATCCAAATCTACCGTGGTTGGTGTCACCCCTGCACCCAAAGCAGCGCTCAGGTTCCGCTCATCCACCGATTCGTTATCACCATCCCAGTGCAACTGCAAACCTTCACGAGGCTTCTGATTCCAGATCGAGGGAAAATCTGCACCACCAATCAATTCATCAGGGTCTAACTGATCCATCGGGAAGCGAAATTGCAGGGATTTATAGGGATTAAACGTATCCACCCGCCCAGGACCGCGATCAGGTTGGTTATTTAAAAAGGCGAGTAGGCTACCCTGAGCAATTAAAGCATCCCGAGTCTGGGGAATAACCAGGTAGCGATAAATTAATTTCTGGATGGGGTTGAACTTTTCCCCTTGGGCTGCAATCTCTGCCAAAATCCGGTCGGCGTTGAATCGTGGATCAAATGCTACTTCCGAGATTAACTTGATGTACCCTGATAGATTGACCGTATTGGAAGGCATGGTGGTGATTACCCGGGGTGTACTATCGCGGGTATCTCGCACTGTACCAGCATGGCAGACTGCACAATTTAAACCAACACGGTCAACGAACATCCGACGCTTTGAAAAGCCGATGGGTCTGTCTTGTCCTGGTTCATAGATAAAGCCTAATGAAGCATAACCCTCACCGGGTAGCTTATCTGGAAAAATTGCTGGCAGTACTTTCCAGATCCAGTAGGGAACTCCATTCACTGGCTCGCTGCCGATGGAACCATACTTAAAGTGGTCATTAATATCTGCATATCTAACTGGGGAGTTGGATATCAACGGCCAAGCTATCACTAGGGTGATGACCAGTACAACTCCGATAATAAGAAGCCAAAACCGCTTTAAGCTTTTTAAAGCACCCTTGATTAGGGTTGGGTTTTCTGATTCACTCATCAATTTCTTACCTGTAATCTATAAAATAGTGCGTTAGTGTTCAGTGCTAAGTATTTAGTAGATCACGAATTACCCTTGTATCCAAAAATAAACGCCATTTGTAGGGGTACACAGCCGTGCCCCCTCAACCTATGTACCGTAACATACTAACTCCTATAGAAAAAAGCGTTCGAGGAAAGCGATCGCATTCTCTATCCCATTCTCTATCGCTTTCTCTATAAGATGTAAAGAAACATTTCTAGTTTCTTAGAACAGGTTTTTATTCTTCATTGTTGACAAAAATAATTAACAATTACGAGAATGGTGGTGGATCAAATACAGTCATGACCTGTTTAATCATTTTGTCGTGGTCGTCATTGTATCGGCGCACATCGTAGCAGCCTAGAGGGTTTTGTAGGGCATTGAACAAGCACCTGTTGCAGTAGGTGCAGGGTCGGTCTGGCAGGTCTTTTCCTTGCTGAAACTGCTGGACTAGGTCATTATTAGCAACCAGAGGACGGGCGATACTAACTGCATCACAGAATCCTTCACTAATCGCCTCGCGGATGTAGGATGCTTGCTGAAAACCTCCCGTGCAGATGACTGGGATATTCACATGCTTTTTGATTTCCTTAGCATCACTGATGCTAATACCTTGGTATTTATCTAGGAGTTCTTGCATGGTTTGACTTGATACAAACTCCCGGAAGGAGTCGTCCAAGGCTTTATCCTGTACATTTTTGCCGATAATCGGCTGAGTCCGATCCTTTCTGTAAACTCGGTTCCATAAGAACAAGAAGAGGGGAAATAGGAATCGATACCGGAACAGTAAGTAATTGCGGAAGGTATAGATACCGCTTCCGAGCATGATCTCGTACCATCGGGATGCTTCGTCCTGGGGAAACTCACCGGGTGGGTTCAACGGGTGGGGAAATAAGCTTCCAGTGGATATATGAAGGGCATCTGCTCCAGCTTCCTCCACCCACTTGCAGATTTGGATAGAGTCTTCCAGGGTATTCCCAGGCTTGTCCCAAGGAATCACAGCATCGTTGTATTCCACTGCACTGATTTTTGCCTGGAGGTGAAAATCGTTTCCTACCTCTTTGCGTATTGCCTGGATAATCTCCAGTAAGAAACGAGCTCGATTTTCCAGAGAACCGCCATACTCATCCTTGCGGTCGTTGATGCCTGAACTCAGAAATTGGGTAATCAGATAGCCATTGGCACTGTGCAGTTCTACCCCATCAAGTCCTGCCTCACGAGCTCGTCTGGCACCATCAGCGAACGCCTGAATCATTTCCTTGATTTCCTTGCGTGTCATTGCCTGACACTCCAGCCCATGAAATGACTCAGTTTCACTGGTTGAACTCAGACCCTTATTATACAAATTCTCCACACCACCAACATCCCGCTGGCGACCAGAGTGGCTCAGTTGCATCAAAAACTTACAGTCATATTCATGAACTTTTTCCCCTACCTTGCGCCAGAAAGGAATTCGATCATCCCGGTCAATCGTGGCATAGTTAGGTAAAATTCGTCCTCGGATTTGGACGGGTGTAAAGGAAGAGACGATTGCACCGACGCCGCCTCGGGCAAATTTCTCTTCCCAATTAATCCGTGCCTGGTTACCGGAACCATCATAGTTGTCAAATCGACCAGAAATATTAGAACGAAATATCCGATTCTTTAGGGTCAAGTTTCGGAACTCCAAAGGTTCAAAAATTATATCCTTTTCCATTTGATTTAGTTGAATCTTGGCTTTTGTCGGAATAAAGCAAGCTACAAGCTCAATGGCTAGCATTCCAGATGCTGGCCGAATATTTTTTTAGGAAAACTATTTAAGGCTCTTATTGAGAGTAAATAACAATAAGAAGGTCATTTGTCTTTTGTCCTTTCTATTTTGTGACGCTTATTTGGTCTGATGCCCGATTCTCTGCTATACGCTGTCGCTAGGTTAGGAATAAATTACTGTCAGTGACTATCCCCTGTGACCCTATGCCCTTGCTTTGGGTTCGGGGAGGAGTCATTGAACTATCACAAAGTTGTATAAGGGCGTTTGTTAGCCAATCTTGGGTAAGTCCTGACAAAATCTTGCTCCCCAGTTGGATGTTGTTAAGTCTCTCCTCGAAAAACTATAATTTCCAACACTTTCCATTATGACTTAACGACCATTGATATTTCATGATTATTAAGTTTTTTAACAAGAATCTGGTTTTCGAAAAGCTCCCTGTGAGGATAACTATCAAGGCAATAGAGAGATTTTTCGCAACTGAACCACCTACTTCAGCTAGCGCCCCCCTTCTCCCTCAAGTTCTCAAAAGTATGCTATACCTCAACTATAGTCCCTCTGTGTGCTTCATTGGTTTAATTTTTCATTGCCCTAGGATCTGGTGATCTGCTTAAAATGTAATTTAAGTTACAACTACTAGTGGATAACTATAACCTACATAGCATTTCCATTTGAGTTGTGAACATAATCCCTTAGGGAAAGGCAAAAGGTAAGATTCAAAAGGCAAGACCTAATCAAGGATATAGGGATTTTGGTAAATCTCAAAAACCAATCATCTTTGTTTACAATTCCTTTGGAAAATCTATCGAAATAATTCTTAAAAAGTTCCTGGGTTAATTTTTGTTAAAATACACCTCAAATGAATCTAAAAAATCAGGTAAAGGATCTTCCCAAAACGGCTCTGATTACTGGTGCATCCAGTGGAATTGGTTATGAATTTACTAAGTTATTTGCTCGCGATGGCTACAAGTTAGTACTAGTTGCCAGAAGTGAGTCAAAACTATCTCAACTGGCCGAGGATTTTAGGGAAAAATTTGGGACATTTGTCAGGGTTATTCCGAAGGATTTGTCAGTTCCAGGAGCTGCACAGGAGATTTTTGACCAGCTCCAAGCGGAAGGGATTAAGGTTGATGCACTAGTCAACAACGCAGGATTTGCTACCTATGGAGCTTTTGCTGAAACAGACCTGGCTACTGAACTAGACATGATGCAGCTAAACATAGTAACCCTGACCCATTTGACCAAATTATTTCTGCCAGCTATGGTGCAACAACAGTATGGAAAAATTTTAAATATTGCCTCCACAGCAGCGTTTCAGCCTGGTCCGTTGATGGCAGTATATTATGCTACGAAAGCCTATGTCCTATCCTTTTCTGAGGCAATTGCCAATGAACTAAAGGGTTCAGGGGTGACGGTAACTACTCTGTGTCCAGGACCAACAGAATCGGGTTTTCAAGCTCGGGCAAACATGGAAGACTCTAAGATGGTTAGTGGACAAAAGATTATGAATGCTGAAACTGTTGCTAGGATTGGCTATCTTGGTCTGATGAAAAATCGAACTGTTGTTGTCCCTGGTCTCAAAAACCAGTTGCTTGCCCTGAGTATAAGATTTATGCCCCGAAATCTAGTAACCCAAGTGGTGAGAAGCATGCAAGAAAGGAGCCACTAGTTCTGAGTAGGCAGTGGATTGAGAAATTCTAGCTTAATAGGTGCGCTTGACCCGTAATTAAATTCGCCACGGGTCGCACCTGCTGATAGCCTTAAGGAAAATAGAAGCAATGGATAAGTCTGCTGGAAAGCCTCAAGTAAGATTTGTCAACGAAACAATGAGCAATGAATAATGAACACCTACCCTTCTACCAATGTACTCGACTTGTTACGGCTTCTGGGTAATCTAGCCAGTGGCTTTATCCGTAACCCCCTTGGTTTTGACCTTGAAAAAGTATTAGGGGGTTGGATTGGTGATGTCATCAAACGCTATGGTAGTAAAAATGTCATTCTAAACTTTCTTCTCAAGAAAGTCTTGCTAGTATCTGGGCGTGACTTATCAGACCACATTTTACAAGATCCACCGGACAGCCAAGGCTATATCGAAGGCAATCTCAAGAAGGATGGTATGTCTTTCCTTGCCCCCAACGCCCTCACTATCAGCCATGATCAGCAGTGGCAACGCCTGAGACCTTATAACGAGGGAGTGCTTGGAACAGGTTGCCAGCACCAGTACCAACAGGCTTTCCTCGAACAGGTACATCGTGCTTTTTCAAAGCCAGTATCCAACATTGAGGATATCCGGAAATGTATGGGTCAGGCAATGCTGGGCATTGTGTTTGGGGAAAATGTTGCTCCTGAGCGGTTGATCAAGGATATACAGGTGTTATTCTCAATGGTTGGAAATCCGATCAAGCGGATTCTATTGGGAAGGTTTGAAACTAAGCGTTTAGAAAAATTTTATGAAACTCTTGAGCAGCTTTGGGAAGGCAGCGAAGCCTCTGAAAAGCCATGCCTGTTGTCCATGGCTCATGGCATAAAGCCCTACACTACTGAAGAGGAACTCCTGCAACAAATCCCCCACTGGATGTTTACCTTTACTGGTTCAGGGACTGACTTGCTGGCGAGAACCCTGACTATGATTACCTCTAGACCAGAGGTGCTTGAACGGGTCCGACAGGAAATCAAGAAAGCGGGTTCGTTAGAGCAAGGGTCAACAATTGCTAAGCTCGGCTATTTGGAAGCTTGTTTGTTGGAAACAGGTCGTTTGTTCCCTCCAGTGACGAGAACGTTTCACATCACAACAGCTGCGGACACCTTTAATCACAACCGTATTCCCCCAGACATGGAAATTCTACACTTTTTCCCAATCATGCAACGGGAAAAATCTTTAGACCCATCCACAGATTCGTTTGTACCTCAACGGTGGCTAGATCCGAGCGATCAGGACAATTCGACTTACTCCAATTTGTTTCTGAGAGGATCTCGTACTTGCCCCGGAAGGGATTTGATCCTGTTTGTGTGTAAGAGTGCGATCGCAATTCTGCTCGACCAGCAGCAGCTCACATCCAAAACCAATGAACTCTCCCGAGATCCTCTACCAGCCTACTTCCCAGAAAACGATATCCAATTTGTTAACCCTTGATGGTTGACTCTGAAATTTATTGACAGTGAACTGATCAGCAAAGAGTACCCGAGATGGGTACTGTCAATCCCACACAATTATACAACACTAGATTTATTAGTCAATCCTCTTTAATTTCTAAATTAATGAGTTATGATAAACATAAAAAACTAAGAAATAAAAAGAGCTAAACAACGGTGAATTAAGATCATGCCCAGTCTTATTCACCTAGGCTTAGGAGTGATCTCGAAGCTCTGACGGGAATTCCTGACACTCCAAACCTAAAACCTTAAATCCCTCGGTAATAAAAACTAAAGGAATTAGCACAATGACAAAGAAACCTTGGCATGAGTTTCCTACTCCTCTAGCCCTGTTAAAATTAAATAAATTCCGCGAGAATATGCGGGAAGAAAATCTGCACGATACCTCCCAATTACCCACAAAAGGGGAGCCCCCTGAACCGACTCCTAGTCCTGATGGTCGCCATCTTAAAATTCGTACAGCAGATGGTTCATTTAATGACCCCAATGATCCCAAAATGGGGATGGCTGGCACCCGCTTTGGACGCAATGTACCCCTGAAACACGCCTACCCCGACGAAAAGAATTTACTCAATCCCAACCCCCGTACAATCAGTCTGAAGTTATTGACGCGGGATGAATTTGTACCAGCTTCGATCTTAAACCTAACAGCTGCAGCCTGGATTCAATTCCAGACCCACGATTGGTTTTCTCATGGCTATGATGAGTCCCAGGATAAAATCGAGATTCCTCTGGAACAGGATGACCCCTGGCCCGAAGAGCATCGACCTCTGGAAATCGAAACCACTCCAAAAGACCCCACTCGTTCTGAAGACGATACCAACAATCCTCCAACCTTTATCAACAGAGAAACTCACTGGTGGGATGCTTCCCAAATCTATGGCAGTTATCAGGAAACTATTGATAAGGTGCGTAGCCATGTCGATGGTAAGATGATAATTGGTGATGACGGTTTGTTACCTGTCAACCCAGAAAACGGAATCGATATTGTGGGCTTTGACGATAACTGGTGGATAGGACTAAGCATGTTGCATATCCTGTTCGTCAAAGAGCACAACACTATCTGTGATCATCTGAAAAAACAATACCCTGACTGGACAGATGATGACCTGTTCGACCACGCTCGACTGATTAATGCTGCCTTGCTAGCTAAAATTCATACTGTGGAATGGACTCCGGGCATCCTGGGACATCCCGCCTTGCAAGTTGCCATGAGAGCGAATTGGTGGGGGATGTTGGGTCAAGAATTCAAAAATCGCTTTGGGCGTCTTGGGAACAATGAAGTAGTCAGCGGCATTGTTGGCTCATCTACTGACCACCATACTGCTCCCTACTACCTCACCGAAGAATTCGTTTCTGTGTATCGGATGCATCCCCTCATCCCCGATGAATTCCAGTTTTACTCGGTTAAAGACGGTAAAGAGCTGCTGACAAAAGACTTTTTTGAAGTTTCTGGCAAGCGCTCACGTGCCATTCTAGAACAGGTAGATATAGCTGATTTATTCTACTCCTTTGGAATCACCCACCCAGGTGCTGTCACCCTTTACAATTATCCAAAGAAATTGCAGCAGCTAGTGAGGGACAACGGTGAAGTATTTGACTTAGCTGCTGTAGATATCCTGCGAGATCGGGAGCGAGGGGTTCCCCGCTACAACCAGTTCCGGGAACTAATTGGTCGCGATCGAGTTAAATCCTTCGAGGAAATCACTGAGAAGCCAGAATGGGCGAAAGAATTGCGGGAGGTTTACAACAATGATATCGATAGTGTAGACCTAATGATAGGTATGTTCGCAGAAAATCCTCCCAAGGGATTTGGTTTCAGCGATACCGCCTTTCGGATATTCATTCTGATGGCATCCCGACGACTGAAAAGCGATCGCTTTTTTACCAAGGATTACACTGCCGAAATCTATACTCAATTTGGTCTCGACTGGATTGACAAGAACACTTTCATAAGTGTTCTGCTCCGACATTACCCCAGCTTGACTGCTAGTCTTAAGGGTGTTGAAAATGGCTTTGCTCCCTGGAAGCCCATAGTCAAATAATGGCTCAGTTGAACCTTTGGGTTAATTGACAATCCCCGCTCGCTCAGAGACGGGGATTGTTGCTTTTGGTTTGCACCCATGACAGTAGAGGTAAAATCTCCCTAGGTGCGCTCTTACCATTAAGAATTAAATTCGCCACGGGTCGCACCTGAGGAAATTCCGCCCTGACGCTCACACTTGAAACCCGACTCACGCCAAGCATTCATGTCTACATCCGTGAGCTGGATTAGATCAGAGCATCGGGGTTGGATGACTTGAGACAGCAGCGCCCAAACCAAGCTGCGAGCAATGTCTAGCCCAGTTTTGAGAGGGGATTCTAAATTACCAGGAATACCTTTCTCTGGCACCAAATCTGTGTCTACCCAAATCCCATGAGCTCCCAGAAGAATTTGCGCCATCCACTGAGCCCGTGATAGATGGGTGCCAGAGGTAATTAACTTAACCCTACGAACACCCCACCGCCGGAAAATTGGGATACTAAAGAAAAAGTTACCAAAGGTAGAATTAGCACACTTTTCTAACCAAACCTGTTCTGAAGATGCCATCTCCCGCTGAAAAATTAGCCAAATGCAGGGGTCTGGGGATCCATGAGAAATCAGAATTCGCTTGTCTGGGTACTGTTTGGCTAATTCAGCAACATGGATTTCTCGACGAATACTCCCCCCTAGGACAAAGAACGTATCCACGGGTGCTGATGCGGCTGCGTTCAATCTTAGAGTATTAATTAGCAGCCAGCCACACAAGAACAGTGCTAGAGTTAATAACCCCCAAACTCGTAGACGTCGTCGCCATTTTACTGCTCGTGACAACTTGCTCATGCATTCATCGGCCTGAAATATTACCTTTGACTTGGGTTTGTAGCTTTAGTGATACCTATAATTTTATGAGCTACTGCCTGAGAAACTGGCATGACCGAGAGGCGATTTCCACGTCTAGTAACCCATAGCTCTTGGTCGCTAAACTCCTGTTTAAGGGTTGAAAGCTCTAGAAAATGGGGAAAAACCTCGACAAATTGCACTAGCACAGTTTGCCAGCGCGGAGATTCAACACTTGATTTGGGGTCGTAGTAACGGCTAGTTTGGTCAAATTGAGTCGGGTCAACTACTTCACTTTTAATAATTTCCATTAAGCCCACAATTCCAGGGGGTTTTGTATTGGAATGGTAAAAAAAAGCCAAGTCTCCCTCCTTCATTTCACGCAGAAAGTTTCGAGCTTGGTAATTACGAACCCCATCCCAAATTGTTTTCCCTTCTTTTTCCAGATCAGTGATGCTATAGACTTGTGGTTCCGACTTCATCAACCAGTAATTCATTAGTTATAGGCTTTTAAAAGGAGATGTGAAACTAGTATTGATCAAAAAAGCGACTGCATCAAGACAATCCGATGATTTTTTGGTGTTATCCGAAATCAGGATTTGGTTTCCTTATCTATTTGGAAATGCTGATCAAGTCCGGTTAGTTAGTTGGTTTATGCTCAAGTCGCTTTTTGTTATTGGTAATTTTTCCTTCTTCTTATAACTATAATGATCTTGAACTTGCTAAACAAGGCGTAGTCTTCCACTGTTAGTTAATTTCGCTCCCTGATGAAGCTATCCAAATTTCTGTTGCCTGTAGGCTTACTGGCAATTGTCTTACTGGGATGGAGAGTGTTCAGTGCTGCCTCTGCTCCCTTACCGGAAGGGTTTCCACCTCCTACCCCAGCTGGCAAAATCGAAATCAAACACTATCCTGCCTATCGAGCTGCCACAGTACCCTACTCTGGGGAACTGTCTGAGGCAGCTAATCGTGCTTTTAGCTCCCTGTACCGCCATATTAGCTCTAACGATATTTCTATGACTGCTCCGGTCGAAACTCGTTATCCGATCAGTACCCTCGAAAGTAGTCAGGGAGATTCCCTTGCTCAGCTTGGTGTTGCCTATGTATCATTTCTATACCACCGCCGTAATATAACTCCTGAGCAGATTGAAGGGAATATTCAGGTAGAAGACATACCACCGATGACAGTAGTCAGCCTTGGGATGAAAGGTAGTTATAGTTATGTCAGCTACCAACAAAGTATTGAACAGTTAAAGGAATGGTTAGCCCAACACTCGGAGTATACCGTTGCTGGTACACCCCGTCGCTTTTTCTATGATTCTCCCTTTGTCCCGGAAGCCCTAAAGCGCAGTGAAGTTCAAGTTCCGATTCGACCGGTAAATGACTAATATCAATTGTAAGCATATGCTTACTATCAATTTACTTGATTTATGCTACCAATAATGATAATTAGAGTTATCAGGATTTTTTAAAAATGGAAAGACAAGAATTATTTGAATCCAAGGGTGCAAAGATTTATGGAACACTTACCCTACCAGAAGGTGTGGAAAAGCCCTCCGCTTGCCTATTTATTGGAGGGTCTTTTCCTCAGACAAGAGAAGGAAATCTAGATAATTCAAAAACCGATTGGTTCCCTACACCATTACCAGAGAGAAACCTGTTCCGTGATGAAGCTAGAATTCTAGAGCAAATCGGGATAGCGACATTTAGATACGATAAGCGAGGATGTGGTCAAAGCGAAGGAAATTTTAATACTACTCGACTATTTGACTGGGTAGATGATGCTCGGATGGCATTGGAATGGATGCGGAGTATTCCTGAGATTGACAGCAGTAGAATCGGAGTTCTTGGTCAAAGTGAAGGGGCTGTAATTGCTTTGATTTTAGCAGCGTCTGACCCAGATATTCAGTTTTTTGTTTGGCAAGGGGGCATTTATAACAACCTGGAAGGGATAATCAAATGGCAAGCCGAAGCCTTTCAAAAATTAGATAGTACAACTATCAAAAATTTTAAAGAAAATATGCCATTAATGTACTGGATATACAAACAGTTTGATGAAATTATTGCTAGGGGAAAAAGGGGTGAAGAGTTCTTTCGGATCGGAGATGAATATTGGTCTTTTGATTATTACCTACCGCTGGGTCAAGAGCATTTTGACAATCCTCCCTATTTATTTGTGGACAAGGTCAAATGCCCAGTACTGATTTTACACGGTGCGTTGGATCACAATACACCTCCAAAAGAAGCTCAACAAATGCAGCAAGCACTTATCAATGCTGGCAATAGGAATGTGACAACTCATATTTTTGCTGGATTGGATCACAGCTTTAGAAGACTAGGTGACCCAGATGAAGATTTTGTTACTGCTATGAAACGACCGCTAGATCCAGAAATGCCCCAAGCACTAACTAATTGGCTAAAAGTCTGGCAATAAAAGTGATCAGGTGATCAGATTAAGTCATGGGGAGATAGGGAGATTAGCTACAGAACAGGAAAAAATAACAGACTATGATATCCCCTTAATCTAGCTAACAAACCCGGTTTATTAAGGGCTAATTATTGGCAATAGATATATACACAATTCGTCAAGTCCGGAATCTATGCTCTCAGGCTAAAGCTTTGGGCTAAAGGAACTAAGTTTACCGAAGCGGACTCAATTTTTTTTCTAGACTACGCCTACTAACAATGCTCCAAGATATCAGGTAAACCTACTTCATAAATTTTGTGAGTTTCCGCTTAGGATACCTCATTTGGTATAATTTTATAGTTTATTTGATCAGAAAAAGTACGAAATAGACAAAAAAAATTACAATTAGCAGGTTTTGTCTAAAAATCAGTAACTAGTTAAGTTTTACAAGCTCTAGCTATTTAAGTAACCGAAGATTGTAGAATATAAGGAAAACGTACTATTTCAGATTCAGAGGTGAGGTAAAGTTATGCCCCGTGGTGGTTATCGAGAAAATAGTGGTCGGAAGCCGAAGTGGAATCTGGGTCAAACTAAAGCAGTAAGGATTCCGGTAGTGATCGCAGATACAATTCTGGAAGTGGCTAAACGACTGGATGATGGGGAGAGTATAGAGTCGGTGATTATTCCTAAATCAGAAACGACTCAACTCTCTCAATTGCTTGGAGAAATAGGGGCATCACAAGCAGACTCAAAAGATTCATTAATGGGATCTTAATTCAGAATTCAGAGTTCAGAGTGTAGGAATTTTCAAACTCAATTCGTAATTCTGAATTCTGAACTCTACAGATATTAGACTACGGGAGCATTTTCACTTAGTTGAGCTTCATAGTAAATAGGGATTTATTAAATCTATAATGTGATTTACCCCTAAATCATGAAGGGGATAAATCGTATCATAAAACATAGATTTATCGTACATAAAATATTCTGTTTTACCAAGAATAGTAACCCCCAGACGTTGATAAAAATGTTCTATACTTTTAAAAAAATCTTGCTTTCTAGGTTCTTGATAAACATCAAAACAGATTGTATTCGGCCAAGTAGCTATCACCTTAATATTATGGCTTTCGCACCAATTTATAAATTTAATGATGCTGTTTATTCCATGACTTGAAGTTATAGATTTACCTATATTATTGTTGTAATTTATTTTGTCAATAGCTTGGATTTATTTTTGGGTTAAATCAGCTTTTCGATTACCTGTTTCATCTCCATACTCATTAAGATTTTCAGACTGATAATAAGAATTCCAGGGCTGAGGGGTTTTAAATTTAACTACGATTCCCTGTCTTGATGCAGTCGCTCATGGGGGAACCCCCAAGACCGCGCTGCCTTCCCAAGACCGCGCTGCATCGCTCTTGCACACGCTTCAAGGGGATTCCACTGATGAAACGAAATTGATTAATTAAATTCAGTGATAGTAAATATTTCGGATCCCGAGCCAACAGATAGTCAATCAATGCAGCAGTAGGTTTACCATCATCTGTATAATGCTCATATTCCAGAGGGAGAAGAACTAAATCTCCAGGCTTGAGCCAGGAATGAGCACGAGTCAAGATGTAATCAATACCAAGTCCAGCATATGTAGCTCCATTAAGACAACTTACGAATGTCTCTTTATTTATCTGACTACAGCTAATGCCAAATAAAGCATTTGAGCCAGCAACTATAACTAATTTAGGGGTTTCTATAGAGTTAGCAATATTGGACTTGATAGTGTATATCTCGTCAGTCCAGCGAGAACTCTCTGTTGGAGCACCAATTTGGAATAAAACAGCCAACAGGAAAATTAAACAGCTAATTAACAATCCAGAAAAGATTGATTTGAAATATCTTATGTAAGCCATATTGTTAAAAATTAAAGTACAAAAATTCACTGTCAGGTGCTGTTAAAATAATTTTTATAACAATAAATAAAACTATTCCCAGAATAAGCCCAAAGGGTTGATTAAATTGCCACTGCAACTTTTTCCACAGTTGACTGCGCCAACTTGAATAAGTTTTTACTACAGGTATATTCAAGGCTGGCTTATACTGTTCCATCCATTGTTGAGAGTTGGGTATTAGCCAGATAAATAGCAACAAAATTATCAGGAATTTTTTTTGTGATTCCACAACTGATTCTGACAAAGATATCCCATTTACACCGAGCATTGTTTGTAAGATTACACTTGCACTATCAAGATTATCTGCACGAAATAAAACCCATCCAAATACGACAGCAATAAAAGTAATAAAACAACTAAGAGTGCTACTCAACCAGTTACTCTTTTTCAAATCATGTCCTAGGAATTTACGAAAAGATCGCCATTGATGATTGATACATAAATAAACTCCGTGTAACCCTCCCCACAAGACGAAAGTCCACCCAGCACCATGCCAAAGACCACCTAGCAGCATGGTAATTATTAAATTGAGATTGCGTCGTAATTCGCCTTTGCGATTACCACCGAGAGGAATATAGAGATAATCCCGCAGAAAGTTAGAAAGGGTAATATGCCATCTACGCCAAAAGTCACTGATGTTTACTGCTTTGTAAGGAGAGTTAAAGTTCAGTGGTAGCTTAATACCAAACATCCGTGCTGCACCGATAGCCATCTCAGAGTAGCCGGAAAAATCGAAGTAAAGTTGGAACGTGTAAAATAACGCACCACTCCAAGCATCATAAAAGGTGAGTAATTCTCCTGAAGCAGCAGCATTAAAGACTGGAGTAGCATAAAGAGCAGCTGTGTCAGCAATCAAGACTTTTTTGATTAACCCTATGGAGAAAATAGTTACCCCCACCGCCATATCTTCAGGGTTAAACCGATAAATCGATTTATTTGCAAACTGAGGCATTACCTCTTTGTGATGGACAATTGGTCCGGCAATTAATTGCGGAAAAAAGGTGACAAACAGGCAATATTATGAAAAGCTATAGTCTTTGGTTTCGCCTCGGTATGCATCGACTAGATAGGCAATTTGCTGGAATGTAAAAAAGGAGATTGCTAGGGGTAAAATAATCTGATTTATAGTAAAGGTTTTCCCTAGGAAAACGCTGACATTATCTACGAAGAAGTTAGCATATTTAAAATAACCAATGAGAGCCAAATAAATTTACGGCAATCCCTAAAACGAGAAGTAATTTGGGGCTAATGGATAATATTAATCGTTTAGAAAGAGCAGAGCCAACGGTATAATTAAAGAAGATGGAAAAAATTAGCAATGCTAAGTAGGGTGGATTCCACCAAGCATAGAATAACAAGGAGGCAGCTACCAAAAAAGCTATTGCTCCTTGATAATAGCCCTTTCTTCCCAGCAGGAAAAAGAACAACAGAGTCAGGGGTAAAAACAGAAAGATAAATTCTGGGGAGTTAAACAGCATGACAGACTGGTAGATTTCAGGAACTGGGTATGGGTGATCCCAAATCTGTTTCTCTAACCTCCCTAAGCGCCCAGACGACCCTCAGGTCGCGACTATAGAAATGCACAGACGTAGCATGCTATGTCTGTACAAGCTTCTTCGGGCTGAATTAAAAAGGGGGTATTTAACTCGGATTTGGTATAAGTGATGATACTGACCAATCTA
>NZ_JAAHIG010000012.1:0-34244 GCF_010692305.1 Moorena sp. SIO4G3
TGATATAATTCTGGTAGCATTTTCAATTGATAGGTCGTATTGACAATTTCTGACCTATCTTTTTTTTACCATAATTCGCTCAATTTAAGATATATCAAGGGTTACAGGGCGCTTGTCGCCCCCCCAGGGTTTTAGGGATGAATTGATATATCTATGCAACTTTTTTAAATCATGGATTGAGTCCAATTTAGGTAATAAGTGAAGTCATCAAATCTAGCCTCAAAATCGAAGATTTGTTGGCTGATTAAATGGCTCAATATCCCGCTGCAAGAGAATGAAATTTAAGTTTACCAATATAGTCGTGGTAACCACTTAATCGTCGTATGGGAGTAGCTTTAGCAAAAGGAAAAAATGTTGCTGAAGCTAGAGAAAAAGCGAAACTGGCAGCTAGTCAAGTGAAAATTGTGTCTTAAAATAAATTGCTATATAGCAGTTAAGAGGCTGTTTGAAAAGTATGAGAGAGAGTAAAAAAGCTCACACGGGGTAAAGTGTGATTAAGGAAAAATACACACAAGGCCGTGAGAGCAATGAGTAAAGTATATACGAGTAATCTGACTTATGAGCAGTTTCAATTGATTAAGCCACTGCTGCCTCCAGCTAAGAAAGGGGGTCGTCGAAGCCGTGTCTGCATGTTCTCAGTCATCAACGCCATTTTCTACGAGGTCTAAGTGTGTAAATGGCGAGATCTGCCGGATGATTTTCCGGCCTGGCAGACAGTCTACACCTCCGCACCGTAACTGGCGCTTGGATGGAACTTGGGATGTGATTCATCAACGTTTACGAAGTTTGAACCGAGTCATGTCATGTCGAGTTGAAAGTCCTTCAGAGGTGCGCCATGGATAGTCAGAGTGTTCCCACTAGCACTCCGGGTGAATAAAGCTGTGGGTTACGACACCTACAAAGCAACCAAGGGACGAAAACGCAACACGGTAGTGGATACCTTGGGGCTAGTAATGTGCGTTAAGGTCACAGCAGCCAATGTTCCGGAAAGGGAAGCAGGCAAGCAAGTCAATGGCCGTTTACAGCATTTGGGAGAGCAGGTTCGTCGCCTCTATCTGGTAGTGGTGTCCGGAGGATATAGCGGTGAGCCTTTTCTACGGTTTGTCATGGATACCAACGGAATGATTGTGCAACTCGTGCTGCGTCCCGAAGAATCCTTTGGTTTCATTCTTCTCAAAAAGCGTTGGGTGGTTGAGCGCACCTAGGGAAAGTGGAATTGGTATCGACGCTTAAGTCAAGATTCTGAGGGGGTGACATGAGCCCTAAAAATCTTACTATATAAGGCTTTGATGCCAATGAGCTATGGCTTGATACAGTCGCCAGACCCTATGTTCATTTTCACCGAAGCACATGACCCTTATCACTACATCCAAGGTCGCGCCCAAAACAGCATGTATCTTTTAGGTGCGACCCGTGGCGAATTTAATTCTTAATGGGTCAAGCAGTGTGATCCCAGACCTTGTAGGGTGGGCAAAACAAATATCTTTAACAATTGAACTGATAGATTGCCCATTTTTGCCCACCTCAAGTTACGGCTAGTAGCGAGGGATTGCCTACGGCACCAGTGTGATCGCAAAAAGCTGGCAACCATCACATAATCTGTGGGAGCATGGCATCTGTGCAAATAGCTCCGATGTTTCCATGCCAAAGAATAACTCTGAAGTAAAAGACCAAGCACGAAGAATCTTGGACGCAATAGCCTTCACTCCCTTTGACCAATGCCAACTCTTGAACCGTGATTTTAGCCACATCCCTGCTCGTCCTGGCATCTATGCCATCAGGCATAAAACTGATGGACTGCTTTACATTGGTAAGACCAAGAGCTTGCGAGGTCGCTTCAGTGGTGGACACAAAGCTTTTTTGTGGGCATGGCTCGACAAATATAGCGACGAAGATGTTCGTATTGCTATGCAGACAATTTCCTACTGGCAAAACCCTGCGCTACTATTGGAGCTAGAAGCTATCATCTTGAGGGCTACCGAACCTCCCTATAATGTCCAAATCCCAATGGAGCAGTAAACTTATGCAGGTAGAACTTTTGGGGCGAATCTCCTCCACTGATGCAAAGGTCATCTTGGAACGCCTGCCCGAACATATTCAGGCTGCTCTCGTTGAGCGTGCTGCTGAAATTGAGTATCCAATTGAAGCAGTTATTGAGATGGCAATTGCCAGCTTTCTCGATACCGAAGCATTAAGTTTTGTAGACTGTAAACCGGGGCGTGGACAATAAGTCCAGCCAGTTATCATCGGTTGCAGCTAGGCAAGGCTAGGGCTGAGGTCTTATACCAAATCCGGTTACTATAGGACACATATCTTATTGAGAAAATTTTGATATATATGGATTCTAATTGACTTGTTTGTGGTCTGGCTAAACCAGATTTGGTATTACTCGTCAAAACCACCGACACTTGAGAATCAGACAACATATAGGCTAAACGTTCTTGAGGATAGCCCAGATCAAAGGGAATGTAAACTCCCCCAGCCTTTGTAGACTTTTTCAGCAAACCCTAGCTAGACAAAATTTAAGTTTTTCAGCTAATACCTGAACGTGAGGTTCACTCAACATAGTAGTATGATTTCCAGGAATCACATGAACCTCTACAGGTTGAGTAGAAAACTGGTTCCATCCCCAAGTTGGATCCGTGGGAATTGCACCAAGCATTCCCAATTCATCCTGATAAACTTCCCTGGTGCGGAACAGGGTAATCCGACCTTGATAACCTCCTTGTGGGAGATAACTCATAAAAGCAAGTTCGTCAGCTTTAATAGTTTGAACAATCCCACGCACTCGTTCAATTCCTGAATTAGGGGGCAACAGGTTGACGGTTTCCATCTGTTGTTTGAGATAGTTTAATTGTGCTTCGGGAGTTAGAGGTTTTAGGGATTCATAAGAAATCTCTAGATTTTTTCCAGATAACATTTCTAGGATATAGGCAATATTAGTTAGCCATCGGGTATCATCCCAATCTAGCTGTTTTGGAGCGCTACCAGGAAGTAGGGCGGGAAGATCAAATAGGGCGAGTAGGGCGACGGTTTCTCCCTTTTGTTGTAACTGTTGTGCCATTTCAAAGGCAACCAGAACCCCAAAGGAATGACCCCCGAGGAAGTACGGACCAGAGGGTTGAAGGGATTGGATGGCTTGGAGGTAGTAGGCGGCTACCTCTTCAACACTACCAAAGGGTTCCGACACCCCATCTAAGGATGGAGGTTGCAAAGCGTAAAAAGGTTGGTCATTTCCCAGATGACGGGCGAGTTGGTGGAAGTAGACCACATTGCCACCGGAACCAGGCATACAGAAGAACGGTGGGTGGGAACCTTGAGGTTGAATAGCAACTAAGCCAGACCAAGAGTGAGTATCAGTTTTTTGGCGCAGTAGAATCCCTAACTGTTCTATGGTTGCTCCTTGGAAAAGGGCGGCTAAAGATAGATTTTTGCCAAATTCTTTCTCAATTTGTACCATCAGACGCACTGCTAACAGAGAGTGACCACCAAGGTCAAAGAAGTTGTCTCGGACTCCGATGGGAGAAACACCGAGAATTTCTGAAAAGATTTGGGCTAGTTGTAATTCCAGAGAGTCGCGGGGGGCAATAAAACTGCTTTCGGGAACCAAACTTGAAGCATCGGGCACAGGTAAGCCACGACGGTTGACTTTACCATTAGGAGTCAGGGGCATTGCTTCGAGAAAGACAAAACCAGCAGGAATCATGTACTCGGGTAGCTTAGTCTTGAGGAAAGAACGCAAATCATTGATCGTAGTTTTTGCGTCATTAGTAGTTAAATAAGCAACTAGACGTTTGTCTCCTGGAATTTCCTCGCGGGCAATGACTACAGCTTCTCGCACCTTGGAATGTTGGACAAGTACTGCTTCAATTTCTCCAAGTTCGATGCGGAAACCTCGAATTTTTACTTGATGATCAATACGTCCGAGAAACTCTATATTTCCATCGGGTAAATAACGAGCTAAATCCCCAGTTTTATAGAGGCGAGAACCTGGTTTATTGCTAAACGGGTTGGGAATGAACTTTTGCTCTGTCAGTTCTCGACGGTTGAGATAACCTCGGGCTAAACCCGCGCCACCAATATGCAGTTCTCCGGGTACACCAATGGGTACGGGTTGGAGATGAGAGTCTAGGATGTAGATAACGGTATTGGCAATCGGACGACCTATGGATTCAGGGGCATCTTTGTGAAAACTGGCGCGGTTAGGTTTTACCTCTCTAATTGTTGACCAAACGGTAGTTTCAGTAGGACCGTATATATTCCATAAACCGCCGACTTTTTCTAATAAATTATCCCCTAAAGATTGTGGCATAACTTCTCCACCACAAATGGCTTTCAACTCAGGGCAACCTGACCAGTTGGCATTCAGTAACATTCCCCAAGTAGCGGGGGTGGCTTGCATCACATTCACTCTATCATTGGCTAGTTTATCTGCCAATTTTTCCCCGTTCATCGCTACTTCTGGAATTGCTAACGTTATTGTGGCACCTACTGTTAAGGGCAGGTAAATTTCCAGGGTATGAATGTCAAAACAAATTGAGGTGATTGCTAAGATGCGATCGCGACTATTCAACCCCGGCTCATGCTTCATCGAATTGATAAAATTCATCAAAGATTGATGGCAAATTTGTACGCCCTTCGGTTTTCCTGTTGAGCCAGAGGTAAAGATGACATAAGATAAATTCTTGGGTTTAACCGTGCTTTCAGGATTGGCTTTATTTGAATCAGAAATAATCTGCCAGTCTGTATCCAAACAAATTGCTTGAGTTTTATTTTTGGCTAAGGAACGTAACAACTGACTAGAAGTAATCAGGACTTTGATTTCTGAATTAGATAAAATATAGTCAACTCGCTCTTGAGGATAATTCGGGTCTAACGGCACATAAGCTCCACCTGCTTTCATAATCCCCAACAATCCCACTACCATCTCCAGAGAACGTTCAACACAGATGCCCACTAATACCTCTGGTCCGACCCCCAGAGTTTGCAAATAATGTGCCAGTTGATTAGCTTGACAATTTAACTGATGGTAAGTTAATTTTTGCTCTTCAAATACCACTGCCACTGCATCTGGTGTCTTTTCTACCTGTTCCTCAAATAACTGATGGATGCACTTATCCCTGGGATAGTCAAGTTGAGTATTATTCCATTCCACTAACAACTGATGACACTCACTTTCAGTCAACAAAGGCAATTGAGCAATGGAAGTTTCCGGATGAGCAACAATTCCCTCTAGTAAAGTCATCAAATGTCCGATCGCCCGGTCAATAGTTGTAGCATCAAACAAATCGGTATTGTACTCTATCGCCCCTATTATTCCCTCTGGTCGTTCCTCTAAATTAAAAGTGAGGTTAAACTTCGAGCAGCCCGAATCTAACTCTAACTGGCTAACCCTCCATCCCAGCTTATCATCAGTTAAAGGGGGCTGAAGCACAAACATTACCTGAAACAGGGGATTTTGGCTGACGTGGCGATCGGGATCAAGAGCATTGACCACCTGTTCAAACGGCACATCTTGATTGCCGTAAGCGGATAAAATGATATTTCGGACTCGCTTTAACAGTTCTAGGAAACTAGGATTACCACTGAGGTCGCTACGCACAACTAAAGTATTAAGAAAGTCTCCCATGACCCCAAGTAACTCTGGTCGGTTGCGTTGGGAGCTGACAGTGCCAATGACAATATCTTCTTGGGATGAATAGCGATAAAGCAAAACTTTGATAGCTGCTGCTAGGGTCATAAATAAGGTGACACCTTCTTTACGACTGATGGAAATGAGCTTTTCGGTTAAATCTTTTGAGAGTGTAAAACAAAGTCGCGAACCAGCAAAGGTGGTTTGTGGGTTGTGGGGACGGTCAGTGGGAAGTTGTAACTGGGGTAAATTTTCCAGTTGTTTCTCCCAGTAGGCAAGTTGATTGGAAATAATTTCTCCGAGTAACCACTGTCGCTGCCAAACGGCAAAGTCAGCATATTGGATGGTTAACTCCGGCAGAGGTGACGGTAAGCCTTGAGAAAATGCCCCATAAAGGGTTTCCAATTCCGGAAAAAATATACTGGTGAGGGATTCTCCATCCACCACAATATGATGCACTGCCAAGTAGAGCCGATAATCTGTTTCTCCAAGCTGAATCAGAGTGGCTCGCAGCAAGGGGCTTCGGGCTAGGTCAAAAGCAGTGCGAAGCTGTTCGGTGGCAATTCGCAACCCTTCGGTTTCTCGTTCCGTTTCCGGCAAGAAGCGCAAATCAACCACGGGTAAAGTCAAACGTGATGGGGGATGAATCTCCTGAACTGGCTGTCCGTTGACGACTCTAAATGTAGTCCGCAGAATTTCGTGACGGCGGATGAGTTCTGTCAAACTGTTTGATAATGCCTGGATATTAATATCCCCACCCAAATGAATGGTAAAGGTTTCATTGTAGATTGGTTCAGAGGGAACTAATTGGGTGAGAAACCACAATTGTTCTTGACCAAAGGATAAAGGAATGGTTTGCTGTCGTGAAATGGGTTCCAGGGATGGCAAACAATATGATTGCTCTTGTTGAGCTACCTGGGTAACAATTTTGGCTAACTTTGCTACTGTAGGACACTCGAATAAGTAATTTAGCCCTAGTTCTACCTGCAAGCGATCGCGCACTAGCCCTATAATTTTGGTGGCTAACAGGGAATCTCCGCCTAATTTAATAAAGTTGTCGTGAACTCCAATGGGAGAAACATTTAGAATCTCTGACCAAATTTGAGCTAGTTGCAGTTCTACCGAATCCCGGGGGGCAACAAAACTGGTTTCACGAACCAAACTTGAAGCATCAGGGGCAGGTAAAGCCCTGGGATCGACTTTGCCGCTAGGTGTTAAGGGAAAAGCTTCCAGAATTATAAACGTTCCGGGCACCATGTAGTCTGGTAACTTTTCGCAGAGAAAGCGGCGCAGTTGACCCGAAGTCAGGATTTGCCCCTGATTTGGACAAACATAGGCGACTAAGCGCTTATCCCCTGGTTGGTCTTCTCGGACAATCACCGCAGTCTGCCGCAGGTCAGGGTGTTGAGCGAGTGTTACTTCAATTTCTCCAAGTTCGATCCGGAAACCCCGCACCTTGACCTGATTATCGATCCGACCGAGATATTCGATATTTCCATCGGGTAAATAACGGGCTAAATCCCCAGTTTTATAGAGGCGAGAACCTGGTTTATTGCTAAACGGGTTAGGGATAAACTTTTGCTCTGTCAATTCGGGACGGTTGAGATAACCTAAGGCTAGAGAAACTCCACCGATGTACAACTCACCAGGAATTCCCACGGGTACAGGTTGTCCGAATCGATCTAATATGTAAATCTGAATGTTAGCGATGGGACGACCAATGGGTGGTAGCGCTGACCAAGTGTCAGTAGAACCGGTTAAGGTAAATACTGTAACTACAACATGAGTTTCTGATGGTCCATATTGATTATGAAGGGAACAATCTTTTAGCTGGGAGAAAAAGCTGGCGATCGCTGGAGTAATTTGCAACTGTTCCCCTCCTGTTATTACTTCCCGCAGACTTGTGGGCATCAATCCCAAAGTTTGAGCGGTCTCTGCTAACTGCTGTAAAGCAACAAAAGGCAGAAACAGTCTTTCCACTTGTTTTGCTCTTACCAAATGTAGTAAAGCAACAAGGTCTCGTCGCAGTTCTTCTGAGATTAAGACCAAGGTTCCACCCCCACACCAGGTTGAAAATATTTCTAGAAAAGAGACATCAAAGCTAATTGGTACAAATTGCAGCGTTTTTGCCCTGGTTGAAACTGTTGTGTTTGACCGTTGCCACAAAATCAGATTCCTCAAGGCAAGATGCTTCATTGCTACACCTTTAGGCTTACCTGTAGAACCGGAAGTGTAGATTACATAAGCCAAGTTTTCCTCAGAAGCAGTACAGTTGGGATTTAAGTCAGTTTGTTGACTAACTAGATTCCAGTCAGCATCTAAACAAATGATTTGCGCTTTATTTTCCGGTAATCCAGCTACCAAGTTTTTTTGAGTTAATAGTACTGAAGCTTGAGAGTTTTCCAGCATATAGGCAATGCGCTCAATCGGATAAGCTGGATCTATGGGAACATAAGCCCCACCAGCTTTGAGTATCCCCAACAATCCCACCACCATCTCAAGAGAACGTTCAACACATATCCCCACCAAAACTTCTGTTCCGACTCCTTTTGATTGTAAATAATGTGCTAATTGATTCGCCCGACAATTTAAATCCCGATAGGTTAATTGTCGGTTTTCAAACACCACCGCCACTGCATCCGGTGTTTTTTCTACCTGTTCCTCAAACAACTGATGAATGCACTTATCCTTGGGATAATCAACCTGAGTATTATTCCACTCAATTAATAACTGATGACGTTCGGATTCAGTCAACAACGGTAATTTAAAAATGGGCGTTTCTAGATTGGCGACAATCCCCTCTAACAAGGTCAGGTAATGCCTCGCCATCCGGTCTATAGTTTCAGGATAAAATAAATCACTATTATAATTCCATCGAACATTCAACTCATCACCCACTTCAATCATTTCTACAGAGAGCTCATAGGGAGCGCCACGTTGTTCTGCTAACAGATAAGGCTGAATTTGAAGTAATCCCTCTTGATACTCTGTTTTATACCACTCTATTTTTCGCCAATTAAACATGACAGAATAAACCAGAGGATGACGGAAATTACTTTTCAGTTTCAACTGCTTGAGCAATTGACTCAAGGGATAATTGTAAGCTTCATGTTTCAGGGCTTGGTCAACAGTCTGAGCGACTTGAATCAGCAATTCCTTAAAAGTCGTATTCCCGTCCAGATTCCCTGGCACAACAACTAAGCTTGCCAAATAGCCCGCTACCTCCTTAAACTCTTTTTTACCTCGTCGATTTTCCGTGGGAATATTGACAATAATATCGTTCTGATTTGTGTAGCGATATAACAGCACATAAAAGGCACTCAAGGCAATTTTAAACAGACTAATACTATCGGATTGTAGTTGTTTCAGACGCGATAGCAATTCTTCATTGAGCTTGAATTCATGGAAATCACTGCGATAAGTAACGACACTGGGGCGCGGTAGATCCGTTGGTAAATCTAAAATTGGCAACTCACCTGCTAATTGTTTTTCCCAATATTGCCAAAGCGTTTCTCCCCAAGGTGACTTCAGCATTTCTGATTCCCAATTGACAAAATCGGTATAAGCTAAAGGTTCTTTAACTGGAATACCCCGATATAATTGTTGGAATTCTTTTAAAAATAAATCTTTGGTAACACTATCACTAGCAATCTGGTGAATCGTAAACAGTTGAACCCATTCGCTTGCGGAACGCTGAAACAAATATAATCGGATAATGGGGTCTTTTTCTAAATCATAGAGAACATCTGCACAGGCTAAAATTTCTTTCTTTAACCGTTCTTCACTCCAATCCTTAGCATCAATCACCTGCATCGTAACATTCATCGTCGGATGAACAATTTGCACAGGTTCGCCTTCATTATCCGTTCCATATGTGGTTCGTAAAATGCTATGGCGTTCTACGATTTTTCGCCATGTTGCTTTCCAGGCTTCTATGTCTAAGGGTGAATTAATTTTGACCGCATTATACTCGTTGTAAGCAGTCTGTTCAGGGGCGATTTGGTGGAGCAACCATAAGCATTTTTGCGCCTCTGACATCGGATAAATATAACTAATTTGTGGATGATATATTAAATTACTAGTTTTATTCATATTTACTATAATTACTGATTTAAATCAAAATTAAATTAATATTTTTGTGTATAACTATAAGCATTAAACTCAGATCCTCATGAGTATGAGGCTGACTGAGCGGTGTTATATACTGAAGTCGGTGTAGGTTATCACAAGTACTAAACTACCTTAGGAGCTGTTATATACTAAAACACACCTACGCGCTCCATTAAACTTTACACATATCTTTTTTTTTATACTAGGAAATTATAGAGATTTTTAAGGTCAACACTGATCATCGGGTTCTCTAAAAGTCCAGATTCTTGTAGTCCAAGCTTTTGCAAAATGCGATAATCAGGTAGTAAGCTCTAGTGCCAACCTACGAAACTTCTCTAGCAGGGCAAGCACTTCCTTCACGATGGACTAATCTGTAATCTAGACTAATCTAACACTCGGTTAAGGGCCACAATTACTAACCAATATTGCTGCTCACAGTGTAGTTGAGTAAATCACCAATAACTCGATAATAAACTCAACCGCAGTTATATAAGTTCGTTGTGGTGGTTGCTCACCTCTAGGCACTTGAACCCACCAGCCTTGGCATCTGGGCGATCGCCACAAGTCCAAATGGCCTATTGGTGGTGAAGCATAGAAACTGTCTTCCCCTGCCCCCAATAGGGCTGAACTCCAGTGGGTAAAGTAATCGTGACTAATCCGGTGGATGGGAAAATTGCCATACAGAGGCACACCCCAGCCATCAATAGCGATGAATGCTTGGATGTTTCCTCCCAGTAGCTGCCAACCCCAAGCTGCTGCGATCGCACCCACTACCCCAGCACTGAAGCTGATCAAGACTATGGGAGTCTTCACCAAACCAATGTGACGTTGCAAGAACTCTAAAATATGAATAGCAGAGTAAGCTGGGTAGTCCTGAGTTGGAAAAACTAACACTTTCTCAGTCCAAGGACTTGATAGCTCCAAACTTGCTAAAAAATCCTGGGTCAGTTGGGGGTCATGGATACCGGGGCAAATAATTAAGTACGGGGACATAATCAAACGGCAAAGAGGCAAAGAACAGGAATCAGCTCGATGTGCAAGACAGTTAAGATGAAGAAATCACTATTGAGAAATGACTAATGACTAATGACCAATTGTCCCAAATGCCATCAACCTATCAATAGCAAGGTAATTACCTGTCCCCATTGTGGAGCAATCCTTAAAGCCTATGGTCATCCCGGGATTACCTTACACCAAACCACAGGAGATACACCCTTGTGTGAAACCTGTACCTATCATGCTGATGATACCTGTACCTTTCCCCAACGTCCCTATGCTAAGGAGTGTACCCTTTACGAGGATAGTTCCGAAAGTACCTCAGAGCCTGAGCAGATTTATAATCCCCAGCGTGGCTTACTCGAATCCGTCAGGCTTTGGTGTCAAAGAAACCCAGCCTTACTAGGTCTATTGGTATTAATCGCTGCTAGCTTTTTGCTAGCCCTGATGGCAACTAGTTAAAGTCAACTAGTATTCCGTCAAAATTTAATCGACTAGACATGATAGTACTAAGCACTACGAAATTGACAGATTACTAGCAGTCGCTGAGTCGATTGGTATTGTCTGTGAGGTGTCTACTTGCAAATGTTCTTTAACCGTTATTTTTTGTTCTTCACACACCTCTAAATCAAACCAGAATGTTGTCCCAACTCCCACTTCACTGACTAAGTTTACTCGACTATGATGTCTTTCGATAATGTTTCTGACAATTGAAAGCCCCAATCCTGTACCTTCCAGGGTATGAACTCGGTTTTCTACCCGGAAAAATCGGTCAAAAATCGCCTGTTGGTCTTCTGGAGCAATGCCAATTCCCGTATCAGAGATTTCAATTCGCACCCTGCCTTTTCCTTCTTGGGGATTAAGTTCTGGTTCTAATTGATAAGCACGAATTACCACTCGTCCACCAGGCTCGGTGAATTTCAACGAGTTGCCCACTAAATTAGCCAAGACTTGGAGCAACAAATCGTAGTGACCCATAACTGGTGGTAAATCTGGTTCAATCTCCTGAGCCAGTTCAATAGTTTGGTCACGAGCGTTGAGCTGATAAGTGCGCAGGGTTTGCTCTATAGGTCTAACAATGTCAAAGGGTTCAAGTTGATAAATTCGACAAGATTCCAGCCGTGATAAATCTAAGACATCGTTAACTAGACGGGTTAGTCGGTCAGTTTCCCGATTAGCCGTGTCAAGAAACTCCTTCCGCTCAGCTTCGCTAAGTTCTTCGCCGTAGTCGTGGAGGGTTTCGATAAATGATTTAATGTTAAATAGAGGTGTTCTGAGTTCGTGGGAAACATTGCTGATGAAATTGCTTTTTGCTTGATTAAGCTCCACCTCACGGGTGATATCCTGAACAGTGATAGCAATTCCCTTAATATTTTCCCGGGATTGGTTGAGTACCTTACTTAGCAGAATCCGAACTGTGCGAGAGACCGGTTTGGTCAGAGTAATACGAAACTCTTCACCTTCGCGGGATTCCCGTTCTGTTTCTGTCTGTTTCTCCGCTGTAGCCATTTGATAAAGCGGTCGTGTTAGTTCCATTGTGACCACATCAGGAAGATGGTATAAGACATTTTTACCGACAATGTCTTCCTCCTCCCAACCAAAAATCCGCCGTGCTGTCGGGTTGACTAACATTACCTTAAAATTGGTATCAATCAGTACAGCACCATCGGCAATTGTGGAAACTAGAGTCTCTAACTTAGCTTTTTCTGCGGTAAGTTCTTCAATATTTTGCTCCTCATAGCGTTCTAAACGCTCTGCCATGTCATTGAAGCTACACACCAATTCCCTCAGTTCTACTCCCGAAGGCATCTCAATCCGCTGCTTGAAATTACCAGCAGCAATATTTCTCACCCCTACTAGTAGTTCTTTAATGGGCTTAGTGATATTCAAGGCGTTGCCCACTGCACCTAAAATCACCATCACCCAGATCGAGATAAACACAGCAATAGTCACATCTCTGGTTAAATTGGAGGAAACCACCACCGTAGGGTTAGGGTTAATCCCGACAGCTAAAACCCCTAAGTATTTGTTTTCGTCAATTAGGGGAACAAACACATCAGTAACTTGACCATCAGGAGTCAGGTGCTGCCGTGCCATGGGCTGATCAGAGTTTTTGGCGTAGCCCTCCGGTAGCTCAATCCGACGCTTAATGGTTAAAGAATTCTTTACTTCTGCTGCGGAGAAAGGAATACCAAAGATTATTTCCCCATCCTCGTCAGCATAGATAATGTAACGCACACTAGAGGTACTACTGTAGAAGCGGCTGGAAAAGCGAGCTAGTTCGTCGAAATTATGTGCCGCAACATGAGGTTCAACGTTGGCAGCCAGCAAGAGACCGAGATCACGACCAAAGCGAGTGTCGTTCATCCTAGCATCCTGCTGAATCGTATTCACCGCCCAGAAGGTCAAACCACTCATGAGCAATGAGACAACCAGAGTTGCTGCTGCCATTAGCTTGGTCTGGAGGGTAAACTCCGACCACCAACGCCTGATAATGTCGATAAGGGTTTTTAGCAAAGCTAGCAAGGTCGGTTCAACTCTCTCAACAGGGAAGACAACAACACTCTTTCCAAAGGTAGATGCTTTGCCACAATCAAAGCATGTACTTTTGGCTATCCTCCAATTATAAAGCCATAAAACCTTACCTCTTGATTGGAAAATAAAGATTATAGGTGATAAGCGCGTTTGTATCTGGGTTGTCAACATACTCCCGAAGGCCAAGAGGCAAGAGGCAAGAGGCAAGAGGCAAGAGGGGTTCGAGATCCTCAGTTTTATTGTCCAATCAAAAAAGACCATACAGGTTTACATCTCAAATGCAAACGCTATAGGTGATAGGTGTTAGGTGTCGGGTTTTAGGATTTAACGCCTAATCATCAAGAAAAAAAGATTATTTATTACTCATAAAGATAGTTTTATAATTCAAATATATCCTAAATTTTGGTATTTTTTTTATTTTAAACTCAAATATGATGCATAATGATGCAAAAAAAAATAAGCTAACACATAACGGGATTTAGGGAAAATAGAAGAATAAAAAAGGGTATAATGATTTGTCGGCAAAGCTTTCACGCCAAAGTGACCCCTAATGAACGAGACAACCCCCGCAGCAATGCCGCATGGCTGAATCAAGCCATGAATATAAGTGGGGTGGGCATCCTCCCCGCCCGAGGCAGGAAACGGGCAAGATGCCCATTCCACAACAAGATGCCCATTCCACAACAAGATGCCCATTCCACAACAAGATGCCCATTCCACAACAAGATGCCCATTCCACAACAAGATGCCCATTCCACAACAAGATGCCCATTCCACAACAAGATGCCCATTCCACAACAAGATGCCCATTCCACAAAACTAATAAAATCATTCCGCATTGATGCAACGTCAGCCATGTTTCCGTGTTTTGGAAAATGGTGGAAACGATTTGATGATCTATTTACTTATAAAGCTCAAAAAAGGGAGTTTGGACATTATTCAGGAGGATTATTGGGGTAATGTGAAAAAAAAAACCTATTTCAAATTGCAGATAACGCTGTAGGGGTGACCTACCATCGTTTGTCGCATTTTTTAACAAAAGCACCCTGGTCTGGGAAAAAGATCAATGAATGTCGCTTGGAGATAATGAATAAGTTTAGTCAGACAATAATCAGCAGAGGTTTTAGCTTGATAATTGATGATTATGGTCACCAAAAAAGTGACCACTTGACAGAGGGAGTGGGAAGACAGTTATGTCTTTTCGATTTTTTGATTGGTTAACCATGACTTGTAACGTTTTTGCCGTTGATAAAGCAAGTTTGGGCTTCATTCATTTGGGCTTAATTTTTTATAAGTAACGCTATTTCATTTCAATCAGCTTAATCGAGGTATTATGATTACTTGGAGTCGAGTGATAATGAATCAGGAAACGGCAAAGCTTCTAGAAGCTTTGCCGTACCCAGAATGGCGAGCATTGGAAATTTCTGGGCATACTTGGAGAGATTTTGGGTTCCGGGAATATCATACGATCAGTTATCCTGAGTACGATATTTGCTCGAATTCTCTAGCAGAAAGTTTTGATTTAATTATAGCCGAGCAAGTTTTCGAGCATCTATTATATCCCTATCGAGCTTGTCGGAATGTCATTTCTATGCTTTCTCCAGGAGGGTATTTTCTCATCTCCGTTCCCTTTCTAGTCAAGGTTCATAATTACCCCATAGACTGTACCCGGTGGACAGAAACAGGACTCAAATACTTTCTTCACGAATGCGGTTTTCCTCTAGAGACTATTCAAACAGGTTCTTGGGGAAATCGCGAATGTATTATTGCTAACTTCTCTCAATGGATTCCATACAATCCCCAAGTTCACTCGCTAGAAAACGAACCTGACTTTCCCTACCATGTCTGGGCATTAGCTCGTATATAACCTTTTAGCTAGCTGACACAATGAATTTTACTCTACCTTCCCAGTACGACTTTTTACCTCGTTTCTACCGACTCGTATTGACCAATATTCTTTCTAGCATTATTGTGCCTCTGTCTGGGTTAATAGATCTAGCATTCTTAGGACATTTGTCCGATATTCGTTACTTAGCAGGGGTAGCCTTGGCTGGGATCGTCTTTAGCTACTTGTATCGGGTTTTAAAATTCTTACGTTCTTCTACCACTGGTATGACTGCGCAAGCTATGGGAGCAGAGGATGACGAAGCTATGCTACTGATTCTACTGAGGAATGGTCTCATCGCTCTGGGACTCGCTCTCCTAATTCTGACTCTTCAGTACCCGTTACAAAAGCTAGGGTTCACTTTCCTCGTTGGTTCGATGGATGTGAAAGATGCAGGTCTTGACTACTTTAATGCCCGTATCTGGGGAGCACCGGCTGTTTTATTAAACTTCGTCCTCATCGGTTGGTTGTTTGGGCGAGAAATGAACAGCTTTGTTTTAGTTTTATCTGTAATTGAAAGTGTCGCCAATGTGGTACTGGACTATATATTTATTATTAGGTGGGGGTGGGGCAGTACTGGGGCAGGAGTAACCACAGCCATAAGTCAGTATCTGATGTTGTTAGGGGGATTAACCGTAGTATGCTTCCATATTGATTGGTCAGCCGTGTTAGCAACAATCAAAAAGGTTCTGGACTGGTCGGTTATCAAAGCTACCTCTAAGCTGAACGGGAATCTGTTACTGCAAAGTTTAACTCAGGTCACAACTTTATCCATTTTTACCAATCTGAGTTCAGCTATGGGGGTTATTGTACTGGTCCAAAATACTGTACTATTGCAAGCAGCAGCTTTATGCCTGTTTGTGGTTCAGGGTGTAGGATTTGCTACCCAAAGTTTGGCAGGCAACTTTAAAGGTCAGGGAGCTTCTTCGCAGTTGGCAAATCTTGCCGTGATCGCTGGAATGACAAGCTTGTTTATTGCCCTTTCTCTAGCTGGTGTATATATACTCTTTCCAAACTCCGTATTTACGCTTTTAACAAACCATACAGAAGTGACTGAAAATATTTATCGCTATCTTCTGTGGCTATTACCTTTCCAGATTTTTTCCGCCCTGACTTCGAGCCTAGAAGGATACTTTGTAGGACTGACAGAAGGAAAAATTTTGCGCAATTCTAGCTTGGCGGCCTTTAGTATAGGATTTGTGCCGCTCGCAATTGCTGCTTGGTATTGGCATAGCAATAACCTGTTGTGGTTTGCAATGTGTTTATCTCCGCTTGTAAAGGCGATCGCTTTGGGGCTAAAGTTGCTAGAGACGTTGCGGGACGATCTTGGGAATGCGACAACCACTTCGACAGCGAGTTGAGAGCGATCCATCTCGCAAATTAATCACGATTAATCTGGGGATAAATACATACAGGTCATTAAAAGCAACAGAGAAAAACATGATAATTTCAATGTATGACCTATATAAAAAACTGCGAAAAAGACATCGCGTCTATTTAGTCCAAACATTATTAGTCCACACATTAAATAAATGGAGCGATAGCTATTGTTACTTTAGCAAATTTATCGGTCTATTTTTTATTGGGTTTTGCTTAGTCGTTGCCTGTCATGACTCTGGGAACTATCAAAATTCAACTTCACATAAAAGCCAGAGAAGTGATCGCGTTACTATTGGAACGACATTAAAACTTCAAAATATCGACCCTGCTGCTACTTATGGATGGGCTGGAATTAATGTAATTTATAACCTGAGCAACACTCTCTACGCTAACAAATTGGGCAGAGCCAAGCTAGAACCGCAACTGGCAACAGAAATGCCGGAAATAAGTGAAAATAATTTGCTCTACAAAATTCCTTTGCGGAAAGGAGTAACTTTCCACGACGGTACTCCTTTTAATGCAGAAGCCATGAAGTTTTCCTTGGAACGCTTCATAAAAAATGGCGGCAAACCTTCCTTCCTGCTCTCAGAGCTGGTCGAATCTGTAGAAGCCACAGGAGAATATGAACTCAGCATCAAACTGAAACAACCATTCTCTGGGTTTACTGCTATCTTAGCTTTCCCTGGTACTTGTGCAGTTTCTCCCAAAGCTTATGAAATTGGTAAAGAAAAGTTTAATCCTAAAATCTTTGTTGGCACCGGCCCGTATAAGTTGGCTGAGTATAACACCGATTCTATCCGCTTGGATGTTTTTGAGGATTACTGGGGAGAAAAACCAGCTAATAAAGGGGTGGATATGCAGATTTATGCTGATAATCCCGCTAACTTATTTAATAGTTTTCGCACTCATGCCGTCGATATTGCCTATCGAACCCTGGAGCCAGAACAGATAAAAAGTTTGCAAAAAGGCAGCGCTAGAGGAGATTGGCAAGGGATCGAAGCCTCGGGAACTTCCCTAAGCTACATGGTATTGAATTTGAGGCAAGAACCCTTGAATAAACTGGAGGTACGCCAAGCGATCGCGGCTCTGGTCAAGCGTTCTTCGATCGTCCAGCGAGTCTTCCAGAATCAGGTAGAACCAGTTTATAGCCTACTTCCTACTGTCTTTAATGCTTATAAGCCAGTCTTTGAAGAAGCCTATGGGGATGGAGATTACGATCGGGCAAAAGAGTTGTTAAAAAAGGCTGGTTACTCGGCTGAAAATCCTGCAATTGTAGAAATTTGGTATCCTGCTGGTTCTAAAACTTACGAATTAGTAGCTGTTACTTTGAGAGCTTTGGCGGATAAAGAGTTGGATGGAGCGCTAGTTTTTGAGATCGAGAGTGTAGACACTGCCACTGCTGCTAGTAATCTATCTAAAGGAGTCTATCCCAGTTTTCTTTTAGAGTGGTATCCCGACTTTTTAGACCCAGATAACTATATTCAACCCTTTTTAGATTGCGATCGGGGCTCTGAGGTAACAGGTTGTAAGGAAGGTGCTGCTCAAAGTCTAGGTTCATTTTTCTATAGCGATCGCGCCAATAAGTTAATTGACGCGCAGCGCCAAGAGCGAGACCCAGAAGCTCGCCACAAAATCTTGGCAGAACTTCAAGACATCCTAGCTCGGGAGATTCCTTACATTCCCCTTTGGCAAAACAAGGATTTTGTTTTTGCTCATAATGGGCTTGAAGGCATCACAACCAATCCCAGTCAGTATTTGCCTTTCTGGACGATTAGGAAGTAACTCAACTTTTTCAGTTTCGCAAGCAAGCCCTAATTATGCCTTATATCCATAAAAATCGGACAGAGTGTCATTAATCAAATGATTAATATAGGCAATTTCTTTTTCATTTAAGTATTCTGCGAACCCGCCAACTTTACCCTTTCTAGTTTTGTAGGATTCTTCATCTTCTAGATTAGCAGGTTTTAGCTTAAGATCGAATTTTTGCGTTTTTTCCATATTTCGCATCTTCTCAAAAGAAGAGTAATTCACCGCTTCGTTAATTACCTCATCTCGGTATTGCACTCCCAAAAAATCTAGAACTATTCTTAATTGTTGGTGGGGATTTTCGTGGATATATTCATAACGTACTAGCAAAAAATCTTTAGGTATATGTCGATTTTTTTCCCAGATATTGTAATATCTCAATAGAGTCTTTAAGCTACCTACATCTTCATAAATAAACTCTGACAAATTCCCTTCATAAGGTTTAATCCTATCTAGGTATTTTTTTAAGCTTTTATCTTGTTTGAAACCATCTGCCCATAAATAAACCCGTTTTTTTTGCTCGAAATAAGCAGAAACAACCACATCTCTTGGATCTCGAACCAAAAAAATAACTTTGACATTTTTGTACCGATCTTTCGATGTTTGAAGTTCCTCTGGTTTGTTCCATTGGGGGTTATCATCGTGATCTATCAGAATTGTCGGAATGTTCGGGTGCAACTCCGCTAGGGGTGTCAATGATAACATTTTCTGTTTAATATCGGGATGAGATAAATCAAATTGTTGTTGTAGGGCTGTGCCTATCATTAATCTCAACCATGTACGTCCGCATTTAGGGAATGAAATTAGATAAGCATCAACGTAATTATGCATGTGTCAATTGTCGCTGGGGTAGTGGATCGCAAGTAGTGTTTGAGCATCTCAAACCCCTTGGCCGATTGCGCTCAAGTTACTACATCTTTACCATTACCACAAAAAGTGGCATGCGACGTTTACATTTTTATTATTCCCAAATAGTGGGACTTAAACGAAGTTTAAGCCCAAATAGACCCCAAACCCTCTTTGTGAGCAGCAAATACATCCCTATTTTTGGTCAGCCAATCGAATAAACTATCAAGACATAGCTTTACTAAAAGCTTTATTAGCTTCAGTAAATGTATTCAAATGTTGATTAGGCCATATCCTTTATAGTCCTCCATTTAACTCATGCCAAAGAATAAATTGATAGGCACAAAACACCAATTAAACTTCACGAATTAGGCTTCGTTTATTCCTAATTTATATTTTTAAAAATTCTATTTTTTTGGAAATTTTCGATAAACAAAAAATCCCCTCAATTTATTTTAAATTAGGTTGATAATAGCCATTATGTTGTTACTTTTTCTGACTCAACATTTGTGTGTGATAAAATAGTCAATATCTGTCGCTTCTTCAAAAGAACTAGGATTCATTACGATAGCAAAAGTTCTTTATCCTGGTTCTTCAGTACCTGGTATGCTAAATTTCCAGTTAAAAAACTTAGAAAGCTTACTGTATAAGGATTCTTAGGCTATTCAACTAACAAAATTTTCTGAATACGGCCTCTGACCACTGTTCCCTGTTCCCTGTTCCCTCTTACATACTGTTTATTTAGCATAACAAGTACGGAAGAGCCTTTATCCTTCTAGACTAGACAATCTCCCACTGAATGTTGCTAGCCAAACCGTCTTTAGTTTATCTAAACTTAAATTTATTTATTAAAATTACTATTATGGCTTATGGCAATTTTTTTTAGAATTTACCTAGAATAAGTTTTATTTGGATTACTGATTTTTTGATTAGTATTTTTTAGTTTTTAGCAACTAATACTATATATTTTAGTTTTTTTTATACTTCTTTAAAAAAGCTTTTATTGTTACCATAGCCAGCATCAATTAACAAGATTTTTGGTTGGTAACCTCTTGACAAGCTTCTCTCATTCCAGTTTTAAAGTAACTGGGGTGGCTTTGTCAACCCCAGTTACCTGAATGCTTACATTATAATTGCTTTTTTTGAACCCTAAAATCCTTGCTTAGCAAAGATTTTAGGGTTTATTTTATGCTAAATTAGCATAACTACCCCAGAAGAACCGGAATCATTAATCCAATGTCCCCAAGTTTTTTACCCTTGAAGAGAGCCAAATTCAAAATAGTGGCGGTAATTTTGATGAAATTATTGATTTGGGCCATGCTGTGGGCGAGCGCTCCAGCCAATGTCAAGGCTGAAGAAGCCGCCTCACCCTGGCAGAGACATACCATCGAGCAAGGTACTGATGAGGTGCGCGGTGCTGACGGAGTGCGCCTGGCAGATGTTAACGGCGATGGATTATTGGATATTGCCACCCCCTGGGAAGAAGCGGGTCTAATTAAAATTTATCTCAACCCTGGCCATAGTAAGTCCAAGGCCCCTTGGCCTCAAGTCACTGTAGGTAAAGTTGCTTCCCCAGAAGATGCTGTATTTGCAGACTTGGACGGAGATGGAGTGATCGATGTAATTAGTTCCAGCGAGGGGAAAACTAAAACCTTATCCGTACATTGGGCACCGAAGGAAAAAACAGATTATCTCTCAGAGTTATTCTGGGAAACCAAGGCCATTCCTGCAAGCTTGAATAAGCAGCAGTGGATGTTTGCCTTGCCCTTACAGCTCGATGGCAAACATGGCCTCGATTTAGTAGCTGGAGGCAAAAATAGGAAAGCTCAAATTGGTTGGTTCGAGGCTCCAGAGAATCCCCGAGACTTATCGGCTTGGCAGTGGCATTCTCTATACGACGCTGGCTGGATCATGTCTTTAGTAGCGGCAGATTTAGACAGAGATGGGGATTTAGATCTTGTAGCCTCCGATCGTCTGAGCAAAAATCGCGGTTGTCTGTGGTTCGAGAATCCCAGTTTGCCAGAAGCGATGGCCGAAAAATGGCCCCTCCATCGGATCGGTGATGTAGAAAGTTATGGCGATCGAGAGGTAATGTTTCTGGAGCTTGTCGATTTAGATAAAGATGGATTGCTTGATATTTTAGTCGCCATCAGAGGGCAAGAATTAATTTACTTTCGTCAAATTTCAGCTAAACTCGACCAATGGGAAGAATTTACGATTAACTTACCCGAAAATACTGGAAATGCTAAAAGCCTGAAAGTTGCCGATATTAATTTAGACGGAAAGCTAGATATTGTTTTCAGCAGCGAAAATGCACGGGATAAATCCTCTGTAATGTGGCTATCGGATGCAGCACAATCAATTAACTCCGATTTAGCAGCTTACGACATTAGCGGTTTAGAGGGGATTAAGTTTGATTTAGTGCAATTAATCGATTTAGATGGAGATGGAGATTTAGACGTACTTACCAGCGAAGAAACCACTAACTTAGGAGTGGTTTGGTATGAAAATCCAATTCTACCCAGATAGCGGGGATCGCTAATATTGTTCTGAACGATCGTGTCAAAATCAACTCATGAACTGCTACCATAGTAGGGTGGCTTCGTTAATTTAACAATATCGATGACAGATTTGGGGATAACTGCTGGAGAAAACTATAACGATTATGTGGGTCCCGCAGAAGAGTACGATTTCATGGGAGCATCTCAATTTCGGTTGCTCTGTACACTGGGGCTTCGATCCAAGCATAAATTGCTCGATTTTGGCTGTGGCTCACTTCGTGCGGGTCGGCTTTTCCTGACTTACCTTGATGAAGGTTGCTATTACGGGGTCGATCCTAACAGGTGGTTAATCGAGGATGCGATAAAATTTCAAGTTGGACAGGATCTCCTCCGTATCAAGAAACCGTTCTTTAGTTACAATGATCAATTCTCTTTGGCCGAATTTGAAACCCATTTTGATTTTATCCTCGCACAGTCCATATTGACTCATACTGGGATTGACCTAGTGAGGCTTTGTCTCCAGAACTTTGCTAGATATTTGAAACCTGATGGTCTCATCCTTGCTACCTTTTTGGAGGGAGATTATGACACTGAAGGAGATAGTTGGGAATACCCGATGTGTGTAACATTTCGACCATCGACAATTAGGCAATTAGCACAGGATGTGGGGCTTGTAGGAATTTCAATCCCCTGGTTTCGTCCAAGGCAAACTTGGTATGTTTTTGCGAAAGATCAAGACCGTCTTCCCACTGAGGCTATGTTTCCTTATCTTCATGGTGCTGTCTTGTTTGATTCGATGTTGGGGAGTTCAAAAAAATAAAAGGCTCTATCCCTGGGGTCTCCTGGGTTTGTGCTTGAAAAGGTTCGCCATCATACAAAAAACTACTTGCTTTACACGAAAAAAAGTCTCCATTCAACGGCTTCAGAATTGATAAGCTTGCCTTACGATTAAAAACTCAGGAGACCCTATTCCTGTTTAAGGAAGGCTGAGGTTGAAAACCCATCAAATCTTTGCCAGAAAAAGGTTTCAGGATGGAAGTCGGCCTTAATTGAGACATCTGCTCCTGGGATTTGCCATAATTAGCTACCCTTTGGAAGTCAAATAGCGATTAGCCTCATCTTCACTAAGCAGAACTAGCGGCGATCGCTCTGGATCTGAAAAGAAGGCTGGACTTTCCTTTTTGGGAAGGGCGCTCTGTTCAAGTGAGCTGTATGTAATTACAAAATTTCGACGCTCAAAGGGAGAAATGTTGGGAACTGAACCATGCAATGTATCGTAATGTACGAACAAAACTGAGCCAGCAGGACCTTTCGGCGCTGAAATCCCTGACTTCTCTACAAATTTCACAAACCTTCCTCGATCTACGGTCAATGGTACACTGGCTGTCGGACTCTGTACAACGCTCTGATCCCAATCCAGTAAACCTTGTGTGTGAGACCCAGGTATATAATAAATTGGCCCATTGAACTCATTAACCTCGTCTAAAAAAAGGATGACATTTCCCCCTTTCGGCGCGGAAATTTTTTCGTAATGCTGTGCGAAGGCTGAGTCTTGATGCCATCCCCACATTCCTCCTGTAAATGCTGACTTCATCACTATTTTGCTACGGAAGACGTATAACTCAGGACCGAAAAGCTGTTGTGCGGGTTCAAGTAAGCGCGGGTGACGGACTAAACTGCGAAAAATCCGGTTGGTGAGATGAATTCCGTAAAGGGTGCGTAAGGTTTCCTCATCTTCTTCCCAAGCTCGCCCCAATGTCTCATCAGCTACAACGATTGGTACTTGAGCGCGGATTGCCGAAACTTCCTCGGAGGAAAAACACTCTGAAATGAATAAAAACCCTTGTTCTTCATATTGCTCTATCTGATCTTTTGTTAGTTTCATTTCTTGTACTCCAAAATGAGATCGACAGCTTTTTGGATTCCTCCTGCTTCTCGAAATGATTTGCTTAGCCGTTTGATGCTATCACGAATTTCATTATCTTCTATTACCTGTTCAACAATTTTTTTGAATTCTCTAGGCTGAATACTTTTCTGCTTCACCCATCGTCCTAACCTTAATTCTTCCACTCGATTAGCAACTAGATATTGATCTCCTCCTTGAGGAAAAACAATCATTGGAACTTGGTTAAGAATTGCCTCCCAAGTGCTGTTTGTTCCTCCATGGGTAATAAAAACACTAGCGTGCTGGAGAATACTTAGCTGCGGTACATAATTTCTTACTATAAAGTTAGATGGAATCTGTCCGAGCGATTCAACATCAACCATCTCACCTACGGCCATCACTATCGTGCGATCGCTGTCTTTGAATGCTTGTAAACACTTTTCATAAAAAGGATATTTTGTATTATACAATTTAATTGATCCTAAGGATATATAAATGATTGACTTGTTCTGAATTGTTTTTAATGGTAGCTCGGGATCTAAAGGTCTATCGATATAGCAGGGTCCAGTAAAATGATAGTTTTTCTTGAATTTCGAACGCTGGATCTGAAACATTTCGGATGCATAGACAATATTTAAATCCCCTCGTAAGTTCATACAATTCGGTTGCAGCTTAAAAACATCACGCTCTTCGATCCGCTTGAGTGGGTACTTTTGTATCAATTGTCGCCAAAGCTGCCTATCTCGATTAAAGAGGCGTAGATGTCGAGGAGTTTCAGCAATCGGATAGGCTTCTAGTAAAAGCTGTATTGGGGGAAAAAAACTAGGCGGTAGTAGGAAATTCGTGTGAATGCAAACTGTTGAGAGATTGAGTAAGTCACCCAGCACAGCTCCCCATAAGCATTTTGATGTAAAAATGAGTAACTTGGGTCGATCACGTTCGAGTTGTGCTAACAAAATCGGTACAGCATCTAAAGTGTACTCTATAACGCGGGATTGAAGCGTCACATCTTCGGGTGCTTCCTTCATCTTGGGAAGATTACAGAATCTTGCTCCATGAGACTCGATCAGATCTCGCAATTCCTCAAAGCAGTAACAAGCTATTTCTTCTCCACGCTGAGCTAGTTCATTCGTTATTCCAACCGTTGTCGCCATTCGCGAGTAAATTGGAAGGTCAAAGAAAACAATATTGGACATTAGATAATGATAGGGCCGGATTCAAAAATCACTAATTGCTTCAAGCTGTCTCTGAGGGTTTATCAAAACCAATTAAATTTTAAACCAGTTTCAAGGTTTTAGAGATAAAGTCAATATGAGGACTTTTATTGGGAATTCCCGTTCCTAAATGCATCCCATAAATTCCTTCATTCATAACCGAATTGACTTCCCAATCCACACAATTTACTATACCAGTATTACAACCAAAAGCCATCTCCGTGAGACTTAGTTGTCTTTCTGGATGAAGTTCTACATCAAGTAATGCAGAGGTTTCATCGCGACCATCTAATACCAAGCGAGTTACAGAGTTATCTTCCAGCTCTATATATTTTTCTTGACTAGATGCGATGCGCTCGGATAGGGCTTTTAAAGCCATCTGGTTGCGCTCTTTTATCACTCGCTTATTTGCCGAATAAAGAATACCGTCGAAATAAAAAATCCCTTCCACTGAAAAACTGGATTTATTTCCTTTGATATTTACGACCGAACTTTCCCATAACTCAGCAATGGAGTAAAACCAACCTGCTTGTAATTCATCTTCAGCATTAGCAACCTCCAAGCTTTCCGCCAACTGACACTTTAGTTGACTACCTCTGTCATCGGACAAATATAGTCCCCCTTGAACCTCAGCAATTTTATTATAAGTCTTACTTCTCAGCACTAGCCCTTGTTCGAGATTGAGGCTATTAGCCTCTAGCAGCCGCTCCAACGAATAAACAATTCCCTCAAAACTGCCATCAAACTTGACTGCTGGCAAATGGACAACCCTACTTTCGGATACATTCCATAGTTCTTTCAGACGGTCATGATAGTCGTAGTCGGAAAAGACAAGAAATGCGGCCTCTCTATTTCTAAAATCATAATCATCAAACAGAATCGTTTGATATCCTTCCCGATCGAGGTAGGAACGCAATTGATGATTATCAACAATGATCATCATCTTCTTGTCGATTAGGGACTCGTAAAAATCTAAAATACGCATTAATTTATTTAAACTTTGCTAATTTATCGCCTTTAATCCTCAACTATTTTGATAGTCTGGGAGATAAAGTTAACATATGGACAGTTGTATGCTGTTCCCATCCCTAAATGCATGCCATGTATGACTCGATTAATTATGGAATTTACTTTCCAATCCACTCTTTCTATTAGCATGGCATTACAACCAAAACCAATTTCTGTAAGACTCATCTTCCTCTCAGCATCCAGATCTAGGTCTAGCAATAAACTCGTTTTATCCTGACCATCTATCACTAGTCTAGCGATTGAATTATCTTCAATCTCAATATATTTTTCCCGGCTGGATGTTACAGCCCTAAATAAGCAGCTTAATGCTTCTTTGTTGCGCTCTTTCGTCTCTCGTAGGGTAGAACCGTGTATCATTCCATCGAAAAAAAGCCTTCCTTCTACCGAGAAACTGGATTTATTACCTTGAATATTTACTATCGAAGCTTCCAAAAACTCAGAAATAGAGTAAAAATATCCTGATCTAAGACTATTTTCGCTATTAACAACTTCTAAAGTTTCTGCCAACCAACACTTCAAATCACTGCCTCTTTCATCAGCTAAATATAACTCCTCTGAGCTGTTGGCGATTCTGTCATATATCTGACTCCTTCGCTCTAAATTTTTTTCAATTTTGCAACCTAGAACCCGATCGAATTCATAAACAATTGCCTCCAAGCTTTCATCATGCCTAACTGCTGCGAGTTGTACGATTGTACTTATCGAGCTATTGGATAGAGCTAGCAATCGCTCGTAGCAGTCATAATCTGAAACTATGGTGAAGACAACTTGATTTTTTGTAAAGTCATAGTTTTCAAACAATATCGTTTCATATCCTCGATCTCCGAGGTAACTACGCAGCTGAGAGTTATCTACAATAATTGGAACTTGTTTTTGAATTAACGATCTATAAAAATCTCGAATATCCACCTTAATGTCTTACTTATACTCACCTAGATTTGCTGGCTTACAAGAAAGCCTTAAGCTCAGATATAACAGTATTTTTTTGGGTAGAAAAATTAAAATCAAGTCGCAAGCAAATTGCTTTAGGATATCTTTGCAAACTCACTACTATAAGTATAAACCGATATCAACGATTCCCAAGATTTCTTAGAGTTCGCGACCGCACGGAAAGAAAAGTTTGCAAAGATATCTTTGTTCCCTAAGCAAGGCAAACGCATCTAAATTATAGAAGCCTTACTCAGCAAAGATTTCAAAATTAATAAGCCAAAATACTTATCCTATGAATCTCATATCTAGTAGGCATTTCAAAATAAGATGCGTTTACGCTGGTTTGCTAGGTTCTAAGCCAGTTCTGACTTACCAGTAACCATTACCCAGTTTACTGCGGGTATTCTTGTCAACTTGTTCGAGTTTACGCTTTTTGCTTGCGGTTTCTTTGTGCTGTGTTTCTTTTTTGATTTCTTTTTTCATTGGATTTACTCCCGTTCGTTGGGAATTAGTGTACTGCATCCGAAATTTCAGATGACACTGTTTATTTTGGATGGAAACTAATGAACACCTTTTATTCTTTATAATTTATTTATATTATCTTTAATTTTGTTTACATTAAAACTATTTGCCTTGCCCTGCTTGACTGACAAAAGTAAGAGCTGGAGGTCTTCCCCAGGGCAAGCGCATCTAATTTTGTAGTCAAAAATACAGAGTATTTTTAACAATTGTGATCGAATTCTATTTTTTGGTATTAAAGATGTTAAGTATTAGGCTAAGAGAGTAAAGCATCTATCCTGATTGACTGACAAAACTGGTAGTAGTAAAGTTGTAGTGATTTGACTAGGGTTTGGTCAAGGTAACGGGAGCGAAAATCACTATTTGTGTACCACTACCCACCTATCACTTCATGACTCTTCTTGCCCAGATAGGACAAAATCCCAAGACCTAAGCCCCTGACTGCCTGACACATCTGTGTGAAAACTAGGCTGATCAGGTTCTACACGCTCCATGACCGGATGCGCGAAAACCAGATCTGGTCGTAGTAATCAGACTTGGCTTGATGGCTAGCAAAGCATGGTTGTGGATCTATTGGCAACAATGGTACTGGCGTTAAAAGTAGCCGACCTTTATTGACTACGCCCTTGAGCCAACGCAGACCAATTTTGAGATAGCTGAGGCCTCGTTTCCAATGGGGATCTACCTGTCGCCGTAAGCCTTCAAGTTGAACAGCCATGCCTTGGGTTGTGGCGTAAAGCAGGGACATGCCATTATTTCCAGCATCTTGATTAAGCCTTTAGTTGATCAGTACTTATATCATGTCGGGATAATTACCCTGTCTTGATGCAAAGCGCGAGTGGGGGAAACCACGGCAAAGCGCGAGTGGGGGGAACCCCCAAGACCGCGCTGCCTTCCCAAGACCGCGCTGCATCGCTTAATAAAAATCTCCCCATCTCCCCATCTCCCCATCTCCCCATCTCTCCATCTCTCCATCTCCCCATCTCCCCATCTCCCCATCTCTCCATCTCTCCATCTCCCCATCTCCCCATCTCCCCACCCTCCCTCTAATTATGGGTATTCAACCTGACTTGATATTACCCTTGCATGTGTTGCACGGGTCCTAATTTTAGGGGCGATTCTAGGGGCGCAATGGTTGCAGCCTCACGATCTGTAGCGCAACTGTTCAGGTTTGATTTATCTGATTTTGTTTTTTAACCCCGCTGCCAAACCTTGTCAAGCATCAGATTATAGTCAATTTTAGAATTTTTGTTACAAAAAATTCTAAAATTGTTACATTTCGTCACGTTATAAGAGAAGCTGATACATTCCTAAAGAATATTTGAGGTTTAAGTGATCCCATTACCTGCTATATTTCAAAATGATTAAGAAATTCTGAATTACCTGAGCGACTTGACTGACTAGCAACCGTTTACCAATCAGCGGAGCGGTAGGGTTAGTAAGTAAAGCTACAGGTAATCCCCAACATTAGCCACAAACAGGTGATTGTGGAATCGGTGTTGTGCCCTTCTTCAGGCTTAGACAACAAGCCTAGATGGGTTGTTTGTTCTCTTAGCTAGGAGCAACAAACAACACTAAGAAAAGAAAATCTATTCTAGCGATAGCAACATTCAGTAGTTCCTAAGGAAGCAACGCATGTCTTACTCATCAACCAGTACTCAGACAAAAGCTGGCTACGATGCCGGTGTAAAAGACTATAAATTAACTTATTATACGCCAGATTATACTCCAAAAGATACGGATATTTTGGCAGCGTTTCGCGTAACACCGCAGCCTGGTGTACCTCCGGAAGAAGCCGGTGCAGCGGTTGCAGCTGAGTCTTCTACGGGTACCTGGACAACAGTTTGGACTGACTTGCTGACTGACCTAGACCGTTACAAAGGTCGTTGCTACGACATCGAACCAGTACGTGGGGAAGACAACCAGTTCATCTGCTTTATTGCCTACCCACTGGATCTGTTTGAAGAAGGCTCAGTCACCAACATGCTGACCTCCATCGTGGGTAACGTATTTGGTTTCAAAGCTCTGCGAGCACTGCGTTTAGAAGACTTGCGGATTCCCATTGCTTACCTCAAAACCTTCCAGGGACCACCCCACGGGATTGTTGTAGAGCGGGACAAGCTTAATAAGTATGGTCGTCCTTTGCTCGGTTGTACCATTAAGCCCAAGCTAGGTCTATCCGCTAAGAACTACGGTCGTGCAGTATATGAGTGCTTGCGCGGTGGTCTCGACTTCACCAAAGACGACGAAAACATTAACTCCCAGCCCTTCATGCGCTGGCGCGATCGCTTCTTGTTCGTAGCAGAAGCAATCCACAAATCCCAAGCTGAAACTGGCGAAATCAAAGGTCACTACCTCAACGTCACTGCTCCCACCTGCGAGGAGATGATGAAGCGGGCTGAGTTTGCTAAGTCCCTGAACATGCCCATCATCATGCACGACTACCTCACTGGTGGCTTTACCGCCAACACCACTCTGGCTCGTTGGTGCCGTGATAATGGCGTTCTGCTGCACATCCACCGCGCTATGCACGCTGTGATTGACCGTCAGAAACACCACGGTATGCACTTCCGCGTCTTGGCTAAGTGCTTGCGCATGTCCGGTGGTGACCACCTCCACTCCGGTACTGTAGTCGGTAAGCTTGAAGGTGAAAAAGGTATCACCATGGGCTTCGTTGACCTGATGCGGGAAGACCACATTGAGCAAGACCGCGAACGGGGTATTTACTTCACTCAAGACTGGGCTTCCATGCCTGGTGTAATGCCAGTGGCTTCTGGTGGTATTCACGTTTGGCACATGCCTGCGCTAGTAGAAATCTTTGGTGATGATTCCTGCCTACAATTCGGTGGTGGTACTCTAGGTCACCCATGGGGTAATGCTCCTGGTGCTACTGCAAACCGGGTAGCTCTAGAAGCTTGTATCCAAGCTCGTAACGAAGGTCGTAACCTGATGCGTGAAGGTGGTGACATTATCCGGGAAGCTGCTAAGTGGAGTCCTGAGTTGGCAGTTGCTTGCGAACTGTGGAAGGAAATCAAGTTCGAGTTCGAGGCAATGGATACCGTCTGATGCAGTTTGAGGTGTGAAGTTTGAAGTATGAAACGTCATACTTTAGACTTCATAACTTTTTCTAAAAGACTGGGTTCAACCATGGATTTAAAACGAGTTGCGAAAGATACAGCCAAGGTGCTGGCTAGCTATATGACCTATCAAGCACTGCGGACAGTGGTAAACCAGTTAAGAGAAACCGACCCTCCCCGAGCGCTTTGGCTACAGTCTTTTTCCTCACAACAAAGTATCCAAGATGGAGACGCTTATCTTGAGGAATTACTGCGGGCTAAACCTGAATTAGCGTTGCGGATTATGACTGTGCGGCAACATATTGCAGACGAAGTGGCCGAGTTCTTACCTGAAATGGTTTGCACCAGTATCCAGCAGTCGAATATAGAACATCGGCGTCAGCATCTTGAACGCATCACGCAATTCACTCTTCCAGATAACCCAACTAATTCTGAGCAGAAAACTGATTCGGACACCTAATTGGTTCAACCGAAGACGTTACCTGCTATCCCCCAAATTTCATACCTATACTTCAACAGAGAATCAAACAGAGCATCAAAATCTATGAAAACATTACCAAAAGAGCGTCGTTACGAAACCCTTTCCTACTTACCCCCCCTGAGTGACTCTCAGATTATGCGGCAAGTGGAGTACATCTTAGCGGAAGGTTACATCCCTGCGATCGAGTTCAACGAAAGCTCTGAACCAGAGATTTACTACTGGACATTATGGAAACTGCCTTTGTTCAAGGCTACTTCACCTAAAGATGTGCTAGCTGAAGTGGATGAGTGTCGCTCTGAATACCGCGACTGCTATATCCGGGTTGTGGGTTTTGATAACGTTAAGCAGTGCCAAGTTCTCAGTTTCATCATTCACAAGCCTAATGACGGTGTTAGCCGCAGCCGTTGGTAACTGCAGCTTTTACTACTAAAGGCTAAGGCATTCATAGTTGAATGAAATGCTATTATTAGCCCCCCGATGTTGATCGGGGGGCTGTTTCATTCTTGACCCTAACATTCAGGGGTGAGGGAGCAAAAGCCCGTTCTGGTTTAGATGCATTTGCCCTAGTTTTTATCCCATTCTTCCAAAGCACCAATCACAAAACTGGATGCGGGATGATTGAGGAATTGTTCCAAAGCTTGAATGCTTCCTGCTTTTAAGGCACTAAGTGTCTTCGGGAACAGTTTTGGGTTGCTTTCAATATGTTCTCTGGCTTTAGTTGCAATTTTCCACTTTCCAGTATATGACTTTTCTAGCTGCTCTAGAAGTTGTTGAATCTCGCTTGCAGCTTCAGCAAGATTCCTTTTCTGTTCTGAATTATATATATTATTAACATTTCCTTTGAAATTACCTAATACTATAGGGTTATTATTATTATCAATCTTAAATTGATGATTATTCCTAACAATTCTTTTAATCGGTTTATTTTCCACCTTTGAGCTCCTTAATCCATTGAATAGATTGACAATAATCAGAGTGTTATAAGTTTTAAACCCAGTTCACAACATCCCCTTCAAAATCACCTGATACTACAGGAGCACCAATATTTTTTTCAATTTCTATAGATTTATAAGACATGTCCAAAGTTTCAAAGTTAAAAGTAATATCTTTGGGTTCATTGCTATTCATCACATCAGACAAAGTCCAAATAACTTTTTTAAGAAATTCCTTATCCCTACTTACTAAAATTTTTTTCAGGCCATTATTTGTATAAATAGTCATTCCATATCTTTCTATGGTTTTAGTTATAGTTTTCTTATATTCATAAATTAACCAAGCTCCAATAGCTATGAATAAAACAAAAATTTGTGAAGAAAATCCCAAAAAACTAGCATATATAAATAATACTATAAGTATAACAAATAAAGCAATAGAAAGCTGGCTGATTGGTTTTTTATATGTAGCAGTACTTCTCAAATCAACTAATCCGATACTTGCAATATTATGAATTTGGTAAACAACATTTCCAAAGATTAACGTTTTACCTCTAATCTTTAAAAAAGATGTTTTAATTTCAGTTGGATCAGTAACTTCATCTGGCAAAAAATTACTCAACATACTTTTTTAATTGAACTCAAAATTATGGTTTGATAAAGATTACTGGCGTTGCTGGATTAAAGTTTTAAAGAGTGCATCTCATGAAAGCTGTTTGAACCGGTGAGTGGAACGGGCATCTTGGTGGAACGGGTGCATCTCATTTTTGTTGCTTGACAATGTGGTGCGTTACGGGGCGGGCTGTCTAAACCCTGGCTACGAGGCTGAAAATGAGGCCCCCCTAACACACCCTACGCAACTTTTTTACAAATATGAGATGCACCCGGTGGAACGGGCATCTTGCCCGTTACAATCGGACGCACTGTCCTAACACTGGCTACCGAGAAAATCAGGGCGAACCCGTCTTATGACGCACCACTAGCAACATTTAGGTGCGACCCGTGGAGAATTTAATTATTAATGGGTCAAGCGCACCATTACAAATGTGAGATGCACCAAGTTTTAAATGCCTACTAGAGCTGGCATTAATCTGATTTTTGGTTTAGCTTATTAATTGGAATTTATTTCTGAGTAAGGGTTTTCTAATGTAGATCCATTTACCCTGTCTTGATGCAGTCGCTCATGGTTTGGGTTCTGTGTGCGGAACCTGCGTCCGCACCTGTCTTGATGCAGTCGCTCATGGGGGTTTCCCCCAAGACCGCGCTGCATCGCTCTCCAGCCCCGTGGAAACCACGGCAGTCGCTCATGGGGGTTTCCCCCAAGACCGCGCTGCATCGCTTCTGGAACTTTGAGATGCTCGCCACTTGATCGGAACTTGAAAAACACAAGGATTCTAGTATTTAGAAACCATAGGTTTTAACTTTGGCGGTAATAAATTTCAATCAAGACCTTTTATAGAATATCAAATCTAACCTTAGCTTGGCAGTACCCTTAAGGGTACTTTTTCTGAGCTGATCCTATGATATGATTAAAAGTTATTCTTACTGGTGGATAAAACTCCTGAAAGTATTACTAAGAGGGTGCATCTCCTAAAAGTTAGTTGTTTGACAAGGTGGTGCGTTACGGGGCGGGCTGTCTAAACCTTGGCGCTTGAGCGGAAAATGAGGCCCCCCTAACACACCCTACGCAACTTTTTTACAAATATGAGATGCACCCTTACTAAGAAAGACACCTCAGTAAAATAGAGCTGACAAGCAGAGGGGTGACATGGTATTGCTCCAATTTCCTGTCAACCCCCTACTCGATAGTCAACTGTATACTCAACGGAGCCAATGGATTACCCCCAAAATAAACCCAGGGCTGTTTCATTCTCTATGGTTCGATTCGCTGAACCGACCAAAATGAAACAACCCTGGGGGGGCTGGCATAATAATGGCAATTAACAATCAAAAATTGCCGATTTTATTGTGATTAATAATGTAAGCATATGCGCTACACGCACGCTGCGCGAACAGCTGTCAGCCGTCTGCCGTCTGCCAAAGGCTCACGCGTGCGCGTTCAGCTTAAAATAAACCCAGCGTAGCGTGCCCATCGCGCAAACGGTCAAATTAAGCGCACCCGATTAGCGCTAATCGGGTGCATGTCAGTTTTGTTAATCCCTGATTCAGATCCCCCATTATCCCCCTTAATAAGGCAGGGCTGTTTCATTCTCGCCAAAAATAGATGGGGAGATGGGGAGATGGGGAGATGGGGATAATTTTGGACAAATAGTCGGAATTTTGGCCAAATTTATCTAACACTCATAGAAGGCTGAATCACGAATTGTTAGTCATTGGAGTTGCTTCCTCCCAACTAATTTGTCAGATTTTAATGACTAAATTGGCGGATTTTTCGGGAAATTTTAGTTTATTTCCCTATCCCCCTATCCCCCTATCCCCCTATCTCCAATAATCGTTAACTTATTAAAGTTTGAAACAGCCCTACC
>NZ_JAAHIG010000120.1:0-22269 GCF_010692305.1 Moorena sp. SIO4G3
GCGATATCCTTTTAAAGTAACTATAATCAATCTACCATACTAGAACATTTAAGAATTATTTTATCCTAATTTAGGATAGTCTAATCTAGGGGAGTAATATTAATGAACAATCAAATTATTGATCAAGTCTTGTACAACCACAAACTTGATCTTGATCACCTATTACAAGATTTGCATAAATTTGCTAGTCAAATCAATAAACCAGAATTACAGTCAAAAATTAGGACGATACAAAAAAATAGTAATGAACCGTTTTTATTAGTTATTGTCGGAGAAGTTAAAGCTGGAAAAAGTAGCTTTATTAATGCCCTAATTCAAGAAAAAATTTGCAAAACTGATGTTGAGCCCTGTACAGATATTATTCAACAAATTGTTTATTCAGAGGAGCAGTTTGAAAAAGATATTAGTCCAACGTTACGGAAAATTGGTTTACCCATTGACATCTTGAAAACGTTATCAATTGTCGATACTCCCGGAACGAATACGATTCTGGAAAACCACCAAGAGATTACTGAAAATTATATTCCTCATAGTGATTTAGTGTTTTTTGTATTTTTCGCTAAGAATCCCTATCATAAAACAGCTTGGGAACTTCTGGATTATGTTAATGAGCAATGGCGTAAAAAAGTAGTCTTTATACTTCAACAGTGTGATTTAACGAAACCAGAAGAATTAAGTCGAAATACTCAGAGAGTTCAAGACTATGCTAGTCAACGACATATTGAGTCTCCTATAGTTTTTGCGACATCAGCGGAATTAGAAAATAATGGGAATGAAGAGGGGAGTGGGTTTAGGGAAGTGAGAGGATTTATTAATGATATGGTTACCGGTGGTGAGACTTACAAAATTAAACTGAAATCAATTAGCGATCGCACTCAAAACGTGATTGATGAATTAGACGATGAATTAAAATCTATCCAACGGCAACTAGAGCTGGATAAATCATCAGTAGAACGAATCAAAACTAAACTAGCTGTTGGTGAAAAAAAGTCTCAAGATGACATTACTAAACTGGTGGATAAGTTAGCCGCCAACTATGATCGAGTTGCTGAGCAAATAAAATCTGATTTTAGCGCTGGTTTCACCTTTCCTAAACTAATCAATAAGTCCGTTGTTGGTACTGTTAATAAAAATGCCTCGATCCAAGCCTGGATCGATCAGATCAAGGCCAAGTATGAACCAGAGCTACAGGTTTCGTTAGAAGAAACCTTAAAAGATGGGACACTGCATTTTTTAGGGGATATTAAAAACCTAATTGATTCCTTAATAAAAGATTTGAATACTATCGATAATTATTCCAGTAATAGCCATCTATCTATCCGAGTTATGGAGCGCCGTCATGAGGTGTTTGAAGACGTTAAGCAAAAAGCGTCTAAGCTCCTTGAAGATACTGAGTTTATCAATACCTTAAAATCCCACGCTAGTGGAGTCGCTACTAATCTATTAGGTGGAGCGGCAGTAACAGTAATTGCTGGCCTATTTATGGCGATAACGGAGATAGTAATATTGGATCTTATCGGTGCTGCGTTTGCCGGAGTTGGGATTTTAGTTTCCGGGGGAGCGCTTTATCTGAAAAGAAAAATGATAATTAGCAAGATTAGCAAAAAATTAGACAGTGAGAAAACTAAATTGATATCTGATATTAATCAGCAACTTAACTTAAAGTGTACTCTGATATATGAAGAAATTAAAAGAGTATTTGGAGATTTAGATGATTATGTTGAAAAGGAAGAAGAAGGACTAGGACCAATCCTTAAGGACTATAGAACAATCCAGAGCAAGGCTAAGGATTTATTAGTCATGAGTTAATGGTTAATGGTTAATGGTTATTGGCCTTAACTATTGGGTTATGGCCGATGAATCTGTTCACCATTGCTGGCCGAATCATGCTTGTTTAGGCCAACATCTAAAGATTATGATGCCCTGAATAGCTTCAACTGGTAGCTGTAGTGGTAGCTGTAGTGGTAGCTGTAGTGGTAGCTGTACTGATATCTCAATCATTCCCAAAATCTGCTAAACCCCATCAGGGATCACTTTGGCTGTGGGCGTTCTAGCAGCTTTAGGTATAAAACTCCTATCAAATGTGATAGTATAACCTTGACAGTATATTTTGTTTACTGCAAGCCTAACTTGGTCAACTTAGACCACACGTAGCTATACAATAAGGTATTTTTGACTCTAACTCAGGAGTCCCAGGAGGGATATGAGCAGCACAGATAGCAATAAAGACAAGGAACTCCAATTCACTGCTAAAGGAACTGGACCCTCAGGATACATCGATAGGAAACAGCTGAGCATAAAGCCATTACCCCAAAATCGCCCTATTGCTACAAATGTTAGTGAAGGGACAGATGAACTTATGGGCTATCTTGACTAACTAGTTGTCAGGTAAACGAGTGCTTCCGGGTGTGGTTATGTCGGTCGTATTTGCAGTGTCATCTTTAACACTTCACCCGGAGTGAGGCTGTGCTAGCGCCATACTAACGTTCTAAAACCCCTCAGCATAACGCTTCAACTCCCATGCCATTCGTTTAATACCCCGTAACTCATCCTCTCGGATAAACGGTAAAAACACTCGAGAAAGTATACCTGAATAAGAGTGTTTGTGGACGTATTTGGTACGACCCACTCCTATTTCTTGCAAATCAAATACACATTCACTACTAAAGCCAGGGATAGAAGACACCCAACTTAGACACACACCAGGCTGAACTTGTGTCACCAATGGCTCAAATTCTGTCTCTTCTTCATTGGGAAGCCGTCGCAGGGAGAGAAACACTTCTTTCCCCTGCTCAAACCGTAAAGTTGAGTCACAATCAAACAGAAATGTGTTCCAGTACTTCCACTGCTGTTTATGGAACAAAATTTGCCAAACCTTCTGCTTTGGGACATTGATCTCAATGTCAGTATAGAGACTTGTCATGTTAGTAAATAGCAGTTTTACCGGCTTCAAGTACTGTTATTTTAGATTATGGTAAATGGGAAAGGATAGAAGGGTGGACTACACACAATAATAACACGGATGCACGGATGACTTAATCCATGCCCTAAATCCGCTGTTTGACATTATTAGTTATCAGTATCTTATGTCTACTGGTTCCTTTGAAAAAAACAGTTTGGATTGGCAGTTGCAGCTGCTGCAACGACAATTCGGGGAGTGGTGGGAGCTGAAAATGTCTCAGGTGCCTCTTGACCAAACCCAAGGATCACTACCATCTTGGTTACTGTCTCCTATACTAGGCCAGGTGATTAGGATAACGTTTTGGTTACTTGTTGTTGTAATCCTAAGCTGGGTAGGGGTGCGACTGATCAGAGGATTACATCCTTATATTATTTCTTATTACCAACAATTTACTCAAGCTGCAAACAGAGTGACAAAACGACCAGTTCCAGAATTATCAGTGGTCAATTGGTGGGAGCGATCGCAAAACTATCAGCAGCAGGGTAACTACACGGAAGCCTGTCGTTGTTTGTATATGGGGATGTTGCAGCAATTACACGATACTGGCATTGCCCCTCGCTATCCCAGTCGCACCGATGGAGAGTATCTACAACTCATCCAGCAATTACCGCAGCCTAAACCATACCAAATCTTACTGATCACCCACCAGCAGTTATGTTTTAGTAACGCCGAAGTCTCTAGTCAGATTTTTGAACGGTGCAAGGAGGCTTATCAGCAGATTAAGGTTGAAGTATGAAGTATGTTCGCGTAGCGTGGCCGTTCGCGCAGCGTGGCCTACGGCCTTAAGGCCAAGTATCAAGGATGAAGGATGAAATTTCCTAAGCGTCGGTTAGGGGTAATTAGTGCCATTGCAATCGCGGTACTAATGATCATTACCCTGGTAGCTGCTCCAGCTAATAATAAAATCAATAGCGGTTCTACTTACAGCCGCGCTCCCTATGGCTATGGTGCTTGGTACGCTTACATGGCAAAACGGGGAACTCCTATACAGCGTTGGCAAAAACCCTTTGAGGATTTAGCGAATCAGACGGATGCTCAAGGCTCGGTTACCTTATTGCGTGTCACTAGTTGGTTGACAGTAGATACTATTTATGGTAAAGAGCGAGAATGGATTAAACAGGGCAATACGATGGTGATTTTGGGAGTCAAGCAGCCGGTGACAGACGCTGCTTTTAGTACTATCCAAGAGGCTTCAACGGGAAAGGTTAAGGTTAACACCAGGCGGCGATACAAGGGTAATCAGGGGAAGAAAATTTTAAGCGATCGCTTTGGTGCGGTGGTTTGGGAAAAGCCTATTGGTGATGGTAGAGTTATCTTTGCCACTACATCCGATCTTGCTGCCAATGCCTATCAGGACTTTCCGGCTAACTATGAATTATTAGCCCAACTGGTTACTCCCTTGAAACCAGAGGAGAATTTAACTAACCAAAATCCCGTTTGGGTGGATGAATACCTCCATGGTTACAAAGATGTGGATGTGATCAAGCGAGAGGTCGGTGAGACTCTATTCAGTTATTTAGCGAAAACCCCTTTGTTGCCAGCCTTTATCCAAGGATTAATCATTCTTCTGGTTGCCATCTGGGCTCTGAATCGCCGCTTTGGACAACCATTGACTTTATCTGAACCAGTCGTGGATAACAGTGAAGCCTATATCCGAGCATTAGCAGGTGTTTTGCAAAAAGCAGGCAGCAGTGAGTTTGTGTTGGAAGTTGTGGGAAAAGACGAACAACTGCAACTGCAAAAAGCACTGGGATTAGGACAGACTCTGCTTGAGGATCAAGCTCTAATCGATGCTTGGGTTGAGCAAACTGGACGTCCAGCGACAGAACTGAAACAAGTGTTGGAAATTCAATCTAATAAACGTCGTATTAGGGAGTCAGACTTACTAAAATGGCTGGGAAAATGGCAGAAAATTCGTCTTGATTGATTCGATGATCATAACTGCCCGATTGTTTTAACCACCGGATATCAAGCTAACTAATCCCAACCGCAATCAACCAGAGTTTACCCATGCTATTGTGGTACCACGAAAACTGTCCCACAGGATAGCTAATCAACCCCAATGACCAATGATCTCCCTGTCTTGAACCGCCTCAAGCAAACCCTTGGCAAAATAATTGTCGGTCAATCGACCCTAGTCGAACAGTTACTCGTAGCGTTGCTCAGTGGTGGACATGTCATTATTGAGGGGGTACCAGGAACCGGTAAAACCTTGCTTGTCAAAGTTCTAGCAAGGCTAATCCAAGCCGAATTTCGGCGGATTCAGTTAACCCCAGATATTCTACCATCGGATATTTTAGGAACTAATATCTTTGACCTGAATACCCGTAACTTTACCCTCAAAAAAGGACCAGTCTTTACTGAGATTTTGCTAGCTGATGAAATTAACCGCACCCCACCCAAAACCCAAGCAGCGCTGCTAGAGGCAATGGAAGAGCAGCAAGTCACTTTGGACGGGGAAACCTTGCCTCTATCTGAACTATTTTGGGTGATTGCTACCCAAAACTCTCTAGAATTTGAAGGCACCTATCCCCTACCAGAAGCTCAGTTAGACCGATTTTTATTCAAGTTGGTAGTGGATTACCCAGATGCGGCGGCAGAAAAGCAAATGTTGCTTAATACTGAGAAAGGATTTCGTGGACGCCGTTTGGATTTAGAACGTCTGAAACCTCTAGCAACTGTAGAACAAATTTTTAGTGCTCGTCAAGAGGTTAAAGCTGTCCAAGTAGACGAGAAGGTGCTGGATTATTTGCTAGCCTTAGTTCAGCAAACCAGGCAAAATCCTGATTTAGCCTTGGGAGCCTCTCCGAGAGCTGCTGTAGCTTGGTTACAAACCAGTAAAGCCCAAGCTGTGTTATCAGGACGGGATTATGTGACACCGGATGATGTAAAAGCGATCGCACTCCCTCTACTCCGTCACCGTCTGATTCTGAAACCAGAGGTGCAATTAGATGGGTTACAGATCGATAGCGTAATTGCTTCATTACTCAAGCAAGTTCCAGTGCCTAGGTGAGTGGGTCAGCACTCAGCACTCAAAAAAAACTATGATTCCCTCAAAACGAACCTATTTACTGTTAATACTAGGGATTGCGATCGCATTATTACTCGCTACTGTTTTTAATCAACAAATCAGTCTAATTACTACTCTTGTCTTTGATGGAATTGTCCTTGGTATAGCCTTATGGGATGGACAACGGGTCAAACCTAACCGAGTGAAGGTAAGCCGCACGCCTTTACAACGGTTATCGATTGGGCGAGATAATCTGATTGTGCTCTCAGTGGAATCTAGAAATCAGGTTGCTCGAATTCTGATTAAGGACTACTATCCATTAGAGTTTGCAGTTTCCACCCCAACCATAACTGCTACCCTTGACCGGAATAGTAACAAGGAACTAACCTATACGGTTCACCCAGCCAAACGAGGTCAGTTTCACTGGGGAGATATTCACGTGCGCCAGTTGAGTCCTTGGGGCTTGGTGTGGGATGATTGGAAAATCCCAGGGAGTCAGAACGTAGCAGTTTATCCAGACTTAGTCAGTTTGCGATCGCTTTCTATTCGCCTGACCCTGGAAAATACTGGTACCATGCGCCGTTCCCGAAACTTGGGTGCTGGCACAGAATTTGCTGAACTGCGGGAGTATGGCATTGGTGATGACACTCGCCTGATTGATTGGAAAGCTACAGCTCGCCGCTCTCGCCCTTTAGTCAGGGTGCTGGAACCGGAAAAAGAGCAGACTTTGATTATATTACTAGACCGGGGACGGTTGATGACCGCACAGGTACTTCAACTGAAGCGGTTTGATTGGGGATTGAATAGTACTCTAGCCCTAGCATTAACTGGGTTACATCGGGGCGATCGCGTGGGGGTGGGTGTCTTTGATCGAGACATCACGACCTGGATTCCACCAGAACGGGGTCAACATCAACTATCGAAACTCATAGAACGCCTCACTCCGATTCAGCCAGTGTTATTAGAACCGGACTATTTTGGTGCTGTTACAAAACTAGTGAATCAGCAAACTCGTCGTGCTTTAGTCGTAATGATTACAGACATCGTGGATGTTACTGCTTCCGCTGAATTGCTAGCAGCCCTAGAACGCCTTACCCCTCGCTACTTACCTTTTTGTGTCACCCTTCGAGACCCCCTTGTTGACCAATTGGCCCACACTCCCCCTAATACGGGTCAGTTAGGGAAAATTCCCAGTCAAGACCAGCTTTGGCACAGCAGATACCAGGCGCAGGCGAAAAAAAGAATTAGTGTTGATCTCAACCCTGACCCGGGGCAAGCCGCTTATACCCGTGCTGTCGCTCTGGATTTAATTGCCCAGCGCCAAGTTGCCTTTGCCCGGTTGAAGCAAAAAGGAGTTCTGGTTTTGGATGCACCAGCGAATCAGATTAGTCAGCAACTGGTTGAGAGCTACTTACGAGTTAAAGCTCGGAATCTACTTTGAAGCATCCTCGAGTTTCCGGCTACTACAATATATAACCAAAAGGCTAAACAGTCCGATTCCAACCAAATACTTGAGGAATGATGGCACTAAGGGACTCGGAGAGAAAAACCCTTCAATAATACCAGCAATAATCAACATCGGCACAATCCCAAACATCAACTGAGCCGCTTGGGAGCCATAAAATTTTAATGCATCTACCCGGCGATATTGGCCTGGAAACAGAATTGCTCTACCGATGAGTAAACCGGCTCCACCAGCAAAGAAGATAGCGGGTAATTCCAGGGAACCATGGGGAAACACAAATGCCCAGAAGGGATAAGCTAAGTTATTTTGACCCACTAAGGTGCCAATGGCACCAATCAGTATTCCGTTGAATGCCATGACATATAGGGTAAAGGCACCGCAGGTAATCCCACCAGCCACTGCCCGAAAGCATACCGATAGATTGTTAATCATAATGCCACTGGACGCTAAGGGTTTCATCCCCAAAATCGAACCCATCCACAATTCCTGGCGATCGCGTACCTGTTCAATTAACTGTTCCGGAACCACCAGGGACATAAACACTGGATCTTGCCAAGCCAACCACCAGGAAATTAAGGCTCCGAGGAGAAACACTGCTGTTGCGATCGCAATATAACTCCACGTCTGTTGCACTACAGCAGGGAAACCCCAGCGACAAAACTCCCCTAAGCCTTGCCAGTCTTGACGGCGAGAACCTTGATAAATCTGGTTATAGCCCCGAGAGGTCAGTCGTTGTAAATCCTTGACCAGGGTATTGCCTACTTGGTTAGTTCTAGCACGGGCTAAATCCGCTGAGACGGAGCGATACAAACTAGCGAGTTCCTTGATTTGGGATGCTGGTAAAGACTTGATTCGATGTTTCTCCACTTGTTGCAGGAGAGTATCCAACTGTTTCCAATTTGCTTCCCGCCGCCCAATCCAACGTTTAATATTCATAAAGTTTTCGGGGTAATTTTCGTAAACCTCGCTTAAGATAGCGTTAAAACTTGTCTTGCCATCAATAGCCCCATCGACCCATGTCTTATGAGCCTAGTCCCAGCCAATCTTTAGGACCACTCAGTATTGGTAATGTTGTTAATGTCGGTCTGCGCATCTACCGCGATCATTTTAAGTTATATTATCGTCTAGCTTTTATCGGTTATCTATGGCTATTAGTTCCCATATATGGCTGGGCTAAGTTTTGTGCCATGTTTGGGCTAATTTCACGTCTAGCGTTTAGGGAAATCATTGAACGTCCAGAAACAGTGAATGAGGCTCGCCGCCATGTCAATCCTCGGATGTGGAGTTTTTTCAGAGCAGGCATCCTAGTATCCTTAATAACTTTTCTAGTATCCTTGATAACTCTTGGAGCAGCAATCCTAGTAGTATTTATCATTTCTTTTGTTATTGGTATCTTGATCGGAGTCCTTGGTTTAATTTTCGGTAATAGCATTACTCTTTTAGATAATCTCAATACTCTCCCTGAGAATAGTATTGCTATGACTATCATAGGACTTCTGGTTGTGATTATTTTGATGATTGTTTTTTTCTTTGGATTGAGCTGGTTTATATCTCGCTTCTTAATTTATGAAATACCGCTTGCTATAGAAGAAAATTCTATCGGTGCCAGGGCAGCAATTGGTCGCAGCTGGAAATTAACTCAGGGATTTATCTTACGTATTCAAGGGATAGTAGTTGTTGGGTTTTTAATATCACTACCAATTTCGATTGCTGTACAGATAGCTACATTCAGCATACAAACTATTTTATCTCTTTTGTTTCCTCAAGAATCAGCAATTTTTGCCTGGCTGTATTTAGTGCTAGTTTTTGGGTTGAGCTTTGCTAGTGGTGCGTTGTTAGTTCCCTTCTGGCAAGCCATTAAATCAGTGATATACTACGATCTATGTAGTCGTAAAGAAGGCATAGATTTGCAGCTATGGGGAAGCTAAAATCAACACCGACTAATTTTTTTAATCGAGTCACTATACAAACCCCAGAAAGTGTTGAATTAGAATTAACGTTAGCAGGGATTGGCAGTCGAGCTTATGCCTTGTTAATTGATTATATTGTCTTAGGATTAATTTTAGTAGTATTTTTAATTGCTTGGGGCTTTTTATCTTCCCAACTGCTGGACCTATTAGACTATTTTTTTGGTATTAATGAGTTAAGGCTTTGGCTAGTAGCCATTTATCTATTTATTACCTTTTCAATTTACATCGGTTATTTTGTTTTGTTTGAAACCCTATGGCAGGGACAAACACCAGGTAAGCGCTATGGCAAAATTCGTGTTATTCGTGATGATGCTAGACCAGTGAGACTACAGCAAGCTACCCTACGTGCTTTGCTCAGACCTGTTGATGATTTATGGTTCCTGGGAGTATTTTTAATTATCTTTAGCAAGCGAGAAAAACGCTTGGGAGATTGGTTAGCAGGAACCCTGGTAGTCCAAGAAGAGCAGCCTATTGCTTCTGCTAGCTTCAAGATCTCCGATCAGGCTCAAGCCTTAGCCAATCAGCTCCAAACCGAGGCAGATTTGTCCCCCTTGCAGCCAGAAGACTTTGCTATGATTCGAGAGTATTTGCAGCGGCGCGAGGCAATGACATCTCAGGCAAAAGCTAAGTTAAGCCGACAACTGGCTGATCAGGTCAAAGACATGATTGCCTTGGAAAAGGTACCCTCAGGTGTCACGGCTAACTTGTTTCTGGAGGCTGTGTACCTTGCCTATCAGCAGTTATCATCCCAGGATTACTGACCCACGCACTATTGATCAAGCTTGAGCCATGGGTTGCTTATCTGGGAATAAAATACCCGATGTACTCAAGAGTGAAGACGGATGACTCCCTAAAATCCGGTTTTTTACCAGATTTTAGGCTTGTAAGGCTAAATTAATGTCGCTACTATTGTACTTGAATACTTATACTAGCTTCTCATCCGGCTTTTGCCGTTAGTTGCTCATGGACATTCAGCTGATTAATATTGGTTTTGGTAACATTGTTTCAGCAAACCGAGTTGTAGCAATTGTTTCTCCAGAGTCTGCTCCTATCAAGCGGATCATTACTGAGGCAAAAGAGCGTGGATATCTCATTGATGCAACCTACGGGCGTCGCACCAGAGCGGTAATTGTGACCGATTCCAGCCATGTCATCCTCTCGGCAATTCAGCCAGAAACTGTTGCCCATCGCTTCGTAATCAATAAAGATAGTCACAATGGTAACCATTAAGCTTTAAGCTTAACTAGACTCAACATGGAAGCAGGAAGACTCATTGTATTGACTGGTCCTTCTGGTGTTGGTAAAGGAACCTTGCTACGGCAGCTCCTGAAGCGACACCCGGAACTTGATCTTTCGGTTTCAGCAACCACCAGGCAACCTCGTCCTGGGGAGGTGCATGGGAAACACTATTACTTTGTCACTCGTGACCAGTTTGAAGAAATGATCATAGGGGGTGAGCTTTTAGAGTGGGCTGAGTACGCTGGTAATTACTACGGTACACCTAGTTTGCCAGTCAAGCAGCTTCTTGATCAGGGTAGGTCTGTTATTTTAGAAATAGAATTGGTTGGGGCAAGGAAAATCAATAAAACCTTTCCCTCTGCTCTCCGTATTTTTGTACTACCCCCCAGTCTAGATGAATTAGAGCAGCGGATTCGGTTGAGGGGTAAGGATAGTGAAGAAGTAATCGCCCAACGCCTTTCTATTGCCAAAGCCGAAATTGAAGCTGCTGATGAATTTGATGTGACTATTGTTAATAAAGACTTCAAAGAAGCTCTACAAAGCTTGGAAGCAGTTATCTTTCCATCTTAATACTAAGTATTACACACAAAGGTAATATTAGATCTGGTAGCTTCGTTATTGACCCTGGTATCGATAACTGGTTGAGATGTGTCAGCTTAGAATCCCCTGTCGGTCAGCCTCCTGAGAGTTCAACTAGTAGAGATAACACGTAGTATAGATAACAAGCTACCGGATAATAGTTAAAACCCTGGTTAATACTTGCTGAATACTGGTCACTAATGACTAATGACAACATCTAACCAAGACACGGAAACCCCTAAGAGTACTCAAGCGCTACCTTCCCCCTGGCGCTGCCTTACGGGAGCATTGATTTCTGGAGGATTGACGAGCGCTATTTATTTTCTAACTGCCTCCATTGCTACAACCTTTGCTAATAAACCCCTAACGTCTAACTCCCAGACAGCCCTCAAAATTGCGATCGCAGTTCGGACGCTGGTCGTGGGAGTCAGTACCCTAGCCACGTTTATCTTTGGTATTACTACCCTTGGTTTGGTAGCTTTGGCAATTCAACAACTCTACCGAACTAAGTTCCGACCTCTACCGCCCAAGTGATGCTCGGAAGGTAAATTTAATTTTCTTACCCCTACTCTGTACTCCCTACTCCCTACTCCCTACTCCCTACTCCCTAAAACCCTGGAGGAGGTACTTCACCCATTGAGAACTACTATATTAATAATTCACCATCTCGGCTTTTGACATACTCCCGCCGCCAAATCAGAGATTATGGCGGGGGATTCTCACAAAGTGATTCCTGGTTCAGCGAGACAACTTATTGAATCAGGTTTCCCCTCATCAACAGCGGTTGAACTCTCCCCAAGCGTTCCCGGTTTCCCAGCAGTTTCCCAGTGCCCCTGGGTACTCTCTTGGTGCGGGTTCCCTAGCACGGGGAACCCGTGCGGGGTCGCAGCGCTGTTATACTCAACACCTAGAATCTTCATCCCCTTGTTTAAAATATTGAGAGCAGCATTAGTATCACGACAGATTTCTGTGTGACAACGTTGACATTGATGAGTTCTAGTGCTGAGAGATTTCTTCACTCGATGACCACAATTTGAGCAATCTTGAGATGTGTAGTTAGGTGCAACAGCTATCACTGTCTTATCCCAAACTTTTCCAAAGTAGTCTAACCATTGAGTGAATTGATACCAACTCGCATCATAAATTGACTTAGCTAAATGATGGTTCTTGACCATATTTTTAATTTTCAGGTCTTCATAGACAACCACATCGTTAGAGTGGACTACGCACCGGGCTAACTTAACCGCCCAGTCTTTACGCTGTCTTTGAACCTTCAGATGAGCTAACCCGAGTCTAATTCTGGCTTTGTGGTAGTTGTTTGATTGAGGTTTATTACCTTTCACAAACTTTCTAGATAATCTCCGCTGTAGCTTTTTAATTCTCTTTTCAGCTCGCCTGAGATACTTGGGATATATAGCAGCATTGTCATTTTGGTCTTTGTAGAAATACTTCAAACCTAAATCAATACCGATCACATTTCCGGTATAATTCCCTTTCTCTTTACGGTTAGCATCAAAACAGAATTGAGCATAATAACCGTCAACCCTTCTCACTACTCGCACCCAATTAATTTTAAGCCTAAACAAGTCCTCTCTTGTCTCATGGTTACAAAACAATGAGAACCGACCTGCCTGAAATCCATCGGTGAAGTTAATAGTTAAACAGTCCTCTGACAGTTTCCAGCCTGTGGTTTTATACTCAACCGTTCGCGCAGCGTCGGCAAAGCCGTTACGAGAGTGTTTTTTGAACTGAGGATAACCCTTTTTATTAGCACCCTCTCTACAACGACGATAGAAACTAGAGATAGAATTCCAAGCCCTTTCGGCTGATGCCTGACGTGCCATTGAGTTTAATTTCTTAACCCAAGGATACTCTTGAGCATGTGCAAGTTCTTTGCATAGTAGAGATAGACGACCTTTGTTGACTTTAGGTTCGTCTCTCCATAATCTGACTGCTTTATTTCTAACAAATTGAGCAGTTCTTATGGCTTCATCTAAGGCTTGGTATTGGGCTAGTGACCCGTTTAACAGTTTAGCTTCTCTAACTATCATCCATACCATGTTACCACAAGCGATATCGGATAAACATGATTCCTGCATTATTTTTTTATTGGTCGGAATTCATCTCACCGCCAAATCGGAGATTATGGCGGGAGCCTTCAAACCATCAATCTCAAACAACTCTGGGGAAAACTCTCCACAAACCGTGTAGACAATCGCACGCACTAGGGCTTCAGCCTTGAGTAGGGTTTCTTCAAATTCCAGCTGGGGATTCGATAAAGCAATCAGAGCACCACCGATACCAATCGATACTTGATTGGGAGTAATCTCAGCAGTTCGGATCACAATGTTAAGGTCTGCAGCACCGTTGAGTGCAAGAAACCCGATCGCTCCGGAATAGATTCCCCTGGCCTGAAGTTCCAATCGATCAATAATCTCCATGGTTGAGATCTTAGGAGCACCAGTCATGGAGCCTCCAGGAAATGTGGCACGGATACAGTCTCCCACCCTTACATCTGGACGCAAACGACCCCGAATTGTACTCACCAGTTGATGAACTGTGGCATAGGTTTCCACATCCATTAACTTAGGGACATGGACACTACCAATTTCGCAAACCCTGCCCAAATCGTTCCGAAGTAAGTCTACAATCATTATGTTTTCACAACGGTTTTTTTCCTGAGTGCGTAACGCCTCGCACAGCAGTCGGTCTTCTTCTTCTGTTTGGCCTCGTGCAGCAGTTCCTTTGATGGGTTTAGATTCCACCCAACCTGAGGGGTCAATTTTAAGGAATCGTTCTGGGGATGAACAAGCCACTGCTAGCTCGCCAAATCTTAGGAAGGCAGAGTAGGGTGCAGGATTGAGCTGGCGCAACCTTCGGTAAAATGCCAAAGGGTCAAGTTCGATATTGGCATAAATTTTGTTAGTCAAGCAAATTTCGTAGCTTTCTCCAGCTTTAATCTGATCCAGACTTTCTTGAATATCTTCCAGATATCTCTGGTAGGAACGACTCAATCGAAAAGTTACTTTTTCATGAGTATAGTCTAACTCAATAGGAGGCAGAGGAGGTAGATTACAAAGCTGTTTTTCGATACCTTCAAACCAGGCATTTGCGTGGCTATTTTCCCCTTTTTTAGTCAGACACAACAGATAAGTGACTTGCTCTTGATGGTCAAAAGCAATAATTCGGTCTGCTAAGAGAAACATCGCATCTGGAAATGGCGATTGATGGACGAGCTTTCCTCCACATTCTGCTTTTATTTCGTAACCAAAGTAGCCAACAAAACCACAGTTAAACTCAAAGGGAAGTCCTTCTAAACAGTTGTATCGGCGCTCAAGTTCTCTGTGTAGATAGGAGAAGATACTTTCTCTACGATGTGTTGTTTTGCCCGAGCAGTTAATGGTGAGTTTCTGGTCAGTAATCGAGTATTGCACTAGCAGGCTGTTTGGTCCTGTACCATCTCCCATAAAAGAAAAACGAGATAGACCAGGTTCTACGCGAGAGCTGTCTAGCCAGAATGCTGTCGGTTGTGAGCCAAATAGATGAACAAACACTCGTTCCGAATCAGGGTAGACCGTGAGCTTGCGACTATGAATATTAAAAATCATTTGATGAAACAGCCGTGACAGCTATAGCTGCTCTACCTCCTTTAAAATATCGTTAATCTCCTGCCGGAGACTTTGTAAATTATCCTCCAATGAATTACTGGCAGCGAGTTTATGGTCAATTTCCTGCAGTCTCGGCTTCAGAGAGTCAGTGAACTGCTTGAGGCTATTTACTAATTCTTGCTGCAAACCTTGTTTGAGCTTATCGGTATAGTTATTCTGCAACTCACGCAAGGTTTCATCAAGCTGTTGGGTTGCCTTATCACGCTGCTTAGGAACCGCATTGAAGCTAAACATGGTCAACATCAGAGCTAGTACAAAAGCTGACAGATCAAATAGTGCAGCGGTGGCTACTACATGCCCCCCAATTCCTGTTGCTGCGGCAGCTGTTCCCAAGGTCAAAAAGTTGTTGAGTCCCTTTTCTGACGCTACCTTAAGATTGTCAGAGATAGCAGTGGTATCAATTTTACCACTATTAAGTTCGGGAACCTGAAATGAGTCTTCTGAGAGGGTGGCTGCTACTTGTAAATCTTCCCTAGCTTCGCGAATAATTTGTTCTCGATATTTCACAAGGGTTGATGCTGCTTCGTTAACAATATCCTCCATCTGTTGCTCAAGTTTTACCTCCTTGATCGCCCTAGCTACTTTTTCTTCCAGGAGATCGTCTTCCCTAATAAGACGCTTTTTTAATAGGCTAATGAAGGCGAAATTATCCTGAATTACCTTATGTAATTGTTGAATTAGATTGGTAAACAGGTCACGAATTTTTTCTCTAAAGACACCAAAAATAAGGTCATATTGCTCAATGCGCTCATTGATTCGCAACAGGGATCGATCAAAAATCGTTTTTTCGGCAATGATTTTCTCCCGTGCCTGATAGTTCTTTTTCTCTAACTGCTCTAGGTAAACTAATAAAGAGTTCTGAGGACCCTGAAGTTTTAGCCGTATTTTTTCAGCTTCTACCAGAAACTCTAGTAAGAAGTCTCGTAGGGTGTCGATGTTGTTGCCAGTGCGTGTTGATACTGTAAATAAGGGTGGTACTTCTGTAAAGACATCACGAAGTCCATCTTTGACGTGTGAGATAATCTGTTCACTCTCTTGTGGGGTGATCAGATCGACTTTATTTATAATAACGATTACTTTACGTACCCAGATTTTACTCACTAAGGAGAGAAAGTCCAGCTCTGATTTAGTCAGAGGTCGTTCCACTGAGGTAACAAACAGGATGATATCAGCATGCTGTAGATAATCCTCTGTCAGTGCTTGGTGACGTTCAATGATCGAGTTTGTGCCTGGGCTATCAATAAAGACAATGCCATCAAACCCCTCTGGGTAATAGGGTTGAATCGAGTTTGTGGTCGGAAGTATGCCCACAGCAGCTAGCTCGTCATTACTCAACCGATTCAGCACACTGGATTTTCCGGCATTAAATTCTCCACAGACAAAGATCGAGAAGGGATTTTCCAGTTGCTGCTTGAGGGCATCAAGATCAGGGCAAGAGACATCGAAAAGCAGCTCTGCTTCGACAAAGAGTAGTTTTACACCTTTGATGGTGTTGAGGCTGCGGTTAAACAGATGCTCTTGTTGAACAGGAAGGGTGACCACGTTACTATGAGCGAAATGAGCGAACAGATCTAATTATATTAGCAAGTATTCGCAAGATAAAGAAGCATAAATCCAAAGCCTACGCTAGTTAACAATAGCCTTCGTGTCACCTTAAGGTCAGTTTCTTGACTGGCGGGATAGATTACCCTCACTTCCGTGATCAGTTTAGCTGTGAGGTCACCAAGCTCGATTAAGCAACTATTAACACTTGAAAGTGTGGCTTGCTAGATTAGAAAGTGAAAGGCTTGACAGCCTGACTCTTATACTATCTCAGCTCTCACTGGCTTCCTAAGCTTCCTAATAATTATGAAACTCCCAAAAGATCGTATCCCTGAAGACCAAGCCCACCAAGCCTTCGCCCTAGCGGCTCAACTCTATGCTCAGCACAACCAAAGCTATTCTGTAAAGGAGTTGATTGAAGCAGGTAAAGAGGCACAAATTCCCCCAGAATTTATGGAAAAAGCCCTTGCTGAGATTAAAAAGCGAACGCATTCTAAATCCGTAGTCGCCAAACATCATAGTAATGGGTCTGGTCTGATGTTGATTGGTATGGGTACAGTCTTACTCGCTCTTGCGGGTATAGGATGGTTAGCCAGTTTTGTAGAACCTAGACCAGTGGCAGAACCTGAGCGATTGGAAACTGGAGCAGTTGCAGAAGCGAAGCCAATACAGGTAAGTGTGTCTCAAGAGGAACCCACAGCGTTTGCGGATAATATAGGGTCAGGGCATATTAACAAGTGTACACCCCTGATCGAGAAAAACCTCAGGGGTGCTAACCTCAGTGGGGCAGATTGTACGAATGTGGACTTGTCAGGAGTAGATTTGACTAATGCTAACCTGACTGGTGCTAACTTCAGCCGTGCTGATTTAAGTCAGGCTAACTTCAGCAATGCCAATCTCACTGGTGCCGATTTTGCTGGAGCAGATTTAGCCAATGCTGATTTCAGCGGTGCTAACCTGACTGGTGCCAATTTAAGTAATACAGATTTAACAGGAGCTAACTTGACTGGTGCCAATCTCAATGGTACCGATCTGGCCAGGGCAGACTTAGAAAGGTCTGATCTCAGGGATGCTATGACCAATGGTGCTAATTTTGATAACACTAATTTAAATCAGGTAACTATGCCCAACGGCACAATTAACCAATAAAAAACCTACTTATCAGCGTTCTTTGCGTCTTCCTTGACTAGGTCAGCACCGGACAAAGGGGACGCAGTGGACGCGGGAAAATTTTTAACATGGGTAATTCAGAGATATTATTAAAATTGAAAACTGATATAGTTATGATATACTAAACAACTAGTGGCGGCATAGCCAAGTGGTAAGGCAGGGGCCTGCAAAGCCTTTATCCCCAGTTCGAATCTGGGTGCCGCCTTTTTGAAATGGATAATCTCGGTAAAATCTCGGAGATATGGAGTAGGAGAGGGATCCTGCTAGTAATCAACTTCCTCTGACCACAGAAGTTCAGTGTCAAGAGTTGACAAATCCTGGACTTTAGATTGGAATTGATCACAGATTGCCAAGGGATCAACCCTCCGCTCAAACAAAGGACTATCAGGAGACTGACAAAATCTACCACTGAAAAACTGACACACGGCACAGCAATGCTTTCCACTCTTAAGCCCTGCTTCAATCTCTTCTTCCTGAAGTATCATTTCCGGTTGCATGGGAGCAAGCTTGAGATTCGCACCATCCCATCGCGCTTTGATAATGCCGCTGATACTCAAGGTCTGCCATCGAGGGTCTTTTTCTACCACCTCTTCGGGAACTCGCAACCAAGCATCGGTACCAAAGCTCTCTACCATCACGTCAAACTCTTGGGGTTGCTGAATCTTAGCAATCTGCTGTCGGGAAAGCTGTTCCGGTGCTACTCCTAATTCGATTTTATCCCCCACAGCAGGAATATGGATATAGCATAAGGACTGATTGTCTCCAGACCGGGCTACTTGGTGTAAGGCTTCTAATTCTCCGTGAATTAAGACTAGGTGCTTGGGCTTTACCTTGTTGATTACTTGTCCGAGTCCCACCTTATCGGTATGGGCAGAGAGGTTAAACCGTTTGATTTGAGCTTTGACGGTAATTGATTTCCCATCTAGTTCAACAGTGTCCCCAGTTTTGAGACTTTGCAGGAGGCGGCCAGGGGATTCTTCATCAGTGTAGCCAGAAATAAAGATGGCAGCATTCTCTCGCTCTAGCAGTGCTGAGGCATAATAGACTGACGGTCCACCGGTGAGCATACCGGAACTGGCCACAATTACACTGGGTTTTGCGATCGCAATCGGACGTTCCCGAGGGTGTTCGATAGAAATAATCGGGGGTGTACTGGTTTTATCAAAGAATGGTTCCTGACCGTTAATCTTAACTAAGTTCTGAACTGGAACAGGCAACAAGTCCAGGTTTTCTCGAAATACCTCTGTGACTGCTCTGACCAATCCATCCACAAATATCGGAACTGTTAATTTATTAAATAGCTTGGAGGTGCGGAGCGCTAACAAGATTTCCTGAGCTCTACCCAAAGCAAAAGAGGGAATCAAGACATTGCCCCCAGCTTGCACTACTTCAGCAATGGATTCCATCAATGCAGTTTCTTGATTTCTTCTAGCGGGGTGGACAGAGGAACCATAGGTAGACTCAGTAATTAAAATATCCGCTTCAGGAAGCTCAGCTAAATTCAAGCCGTTAGTGGTGCGACTATTGGTAGTGTGGAAGTCTCCGGTATAGAGTAAAGACATATCCTTATAGCGCAGATAGATACAAGCCGCACCCAAGATATGCCCGGCATTGATGAACCTTACCATTAGTCCCGGTAATGCCTCAAAGTCTTGGCCTACTGGTTGAGTTTCCAATTGAAACAAGGTTTGTTCTAAATCGGCCTCATCAAATAACTCTGGAGAGTCTTCATTCAGTTGCTGTATCTTCAGTCCATCCCTGAGCATGACATGGGCAATTTCTCTGGTGCCATGAGTTGAAATCATCCGCGCATCAGGGTAGCGGCTGTGAAAGACAGGCACAGCACCAAGGTGGTCTTGATGGCTATGGGAGATCAGGAGCAGGTGAGGATTATCCAGATAGTCCAAGGCGGGCAAAGGGTCGTAGCCTTTGGGTCGAGTCCCACAGTCTAAGAGTACTTCATAGGGACCAATCAGAATTTGGAAACAACTGGCACCAATGCTTCTAGCTGCTCCTAAAGGAGTAACAATTAAACGATCATAGGATTGAGAATCAACACTTGCAGATGGGATATCCGGAAACTGGTAATAATATACGTGGATATAGTTTCCCTTCAAACTCACTCGTGCTTGTTGCTGGGTTGAAGGGGAGAACGCTTCCCATTCCCATCTTGTTCGAGCTCGCTGTTTAGGCAAGTCTAATTGCCAATCGTTGACATCGGTTTTCTGTTTCAACGTGGCTAAGACTCTATTAATGGTTTCCGTCGGGGGAGCAGCTAGTGTGGATTTGGAGGGATAATGGTCATCTGATAGCCTGGTCAGAGCCTGCTGTAACAAGGTTGTTTGGCTTTGTTGAAATGTTGACTCATGTTTATACTTCCTAGACTCGACCGGTTTGTGGCTGCGGTTTTTCTTCCCTGGGCGGCTATTGGAATTGTGCTCTCCTTGGGGTAAAGCTCGATGTAAAATCAGGGTATCCCGTTGGCGCTTAGCAACTACTTCCCACAGTTCCCCAATCTTCATGTGCTTGTTAGAGCCTAAGACACTGATTTTCAGGGTTTTCTGTCCTGGTCTGGACACTTTGAGTTGTACAAACTGTCCCCGTTTGCCTAACTGCACTACTCTGCCAGCGATTAACCATTGCTCCTCCTGGACTGTCTCAGTCATCGCTTCTAGGTAGAGAGAGCCAATTACACCATCTGAGCTCGTATTGGGGGCGACTTGCCAGGAATGGATTCCAGTAGGAATATCATCAGTGGGCAAGGTTTTGATTTTGAATCGAAGGCCATCCTGACTGAGGAGATAGTTTACCTGAGCTACTGACTCGATGTTTCCAGTTAAGGTGCATTGGATGGTATTGGTCATCGCTTTAGTGGCATTAGCAGTTGACTGTTTGGGGATTTTTTGGATCAGTTGCCACTTTAATGGTAGACAAGGGAATGGGAAATGATCCCAAATTAGGTGCTTAGTTACTGATAAGGTTAAAGTTTACCATATCTGGTAAAGAATAGCAGATATCGCACTCACTGATTAGGCTCAAGGAGATGCTCGCCCGGTCGCCCCTAAGGGATGCTCCTTCGCAGCCGCTACGGGAAAGTAATAAGAATGGGATATTGCTTATCGCAATATCGCAATATCGCAATAAGCAATATCGCAATAATAATAGTAAGGCAAACCCTGGAATACATTGCCAATACTATCGGACAGTACTCTATATCAAATCCGTTTAATTGTCCATAGTAAAAATTACGATATTGTTAATCATCACTAATCCTCCAGACGTGATATAAAAACTTGATACTGATTACCTTTGATTTGGTGACCAGGATACTTTATGATTAGACTATTATTTATTTGGAGCAGAATAGTAGGTTATAGCTTAGCCAAACTATACTAAGCTATCAGCTAATTAGCTATTCATGATGAGTGTCAGATAACAGACCAAAAAGACCCAAGTAACGTCAGCATCACCCAGGAGTAAAAAAACTCTCCTCTCTAGACGTTAGCTCTAACCTCTGGAGTATCAACGGTTGATCAACCGAATGATTGCCTTAATTTAGCTATCAGGTAATAGCTGAGTAATTGAAAATACGGTATTTTTAGTCAAAATCTAACACCAAACGATGAAAGCAATACTAACAGAAGACAATAGAGAGCAAACATCAGAATTACTACCAATCATATTATTAGTAATTGCCTTACTTGCTTTATCTATAACAGCAATCTTAATCAGGTTTTCTCTCCAAGAAATAAGTGCTAATGCCACAGTATTCAATCGTCTTTGGATAGCTACTCTAGTCTTTGGTTTGTGGAATGGAGTAAACCAAGTAAGAACTCAAACATCGAATCAGAAATATGACGCACAGTCAGGTTATAAAATTGGCGATATCCTACTTTTGGTAGGCGTAGCGATATCTCATCTGGGTGGTCGATTTCTATGGACTTGGTCTTTAACTAAGACTAGCGTTGCTAATGGTAATGTACTAGGAGCTTTAACACCATTTTTCGCTACTATAGGAGGATGGTTATTATTTAAGCAGCGCTTTGACCGTAGATTCCTCATTGGTCTGGCACTTGCATTGTTAGGGGCAACTACTCTACAAATAGAGGATTTTATAAAGTCGCCCAATAACTTTATCGGTGATAGTGCTGCCTTAGCATCTTCTGTATTTTATGCAGTCAACTTTTTACTATTAGAACAACTACGAACCAAGTTTTCTGTAGAAGGAATACTGATTTGGCGCTGTGCTTTGGGAACACTTTTTATGATCCCAGTGGTTCTGATATTCAGCGACCAAATTTTCCCGATTTCTTGGTCAGGATGGTTAGCAGTGATTTCCCTAGCTGTTATCTGCGAAGCTGTGGGACATGGTTTAGTAGTATACAGCCTCAAGCACTTTTCTTCAGGCTTTGTTTCCTTAGTATTGCTTCTCGATCCACTAGTTGCTGCTATTCTGGCCTGGATTCTATTTTCAGAAAGCTTAAGTATTCTTAACTTACTAGGTTTTGCTGTGATTATGGAGGGAATTTATCTAGCAAAAACCGGCAAAGGTGCTGAGAAGCTAACTATTAAGGAAGAAAACACTTAATACCATTTACCGTTATGGATGCTACAACTAGTTATATCAAGTCTGGTTGAATACCCATAATTAAGGGGAGATGGGG
>NZ_JAAHIG010000121.1:0-22265 GCF_010692305.1 Moorena sp. SIO4G3
GTGGAGCCTTTATAGTTAGCAGGTTATGCAGAAAAGGGTTAAATATTTGTTAATAAGGCTCCACTATCTTACGGTAACTTCAAACCATGAGCAACTGCCGTGGTTTCCCCCATGAGCGACTGCATCAAGACAAGGCTCCACTATCCTTACGGTAACTTTGAGACGCCCACCTTTCAGGTAGGGCGCGGGGCTACCGCTCAAAAGCTCACCGTCAATCATCAAACTCCAACCTACCCTAAAACGGACGCCTGGGCAAAAACAACCTCCAACCCTTCAACCTCCCAACCTTGGCCTATTGGCCACGCAATCGCGTTCAACCTCCCAACCTTGGCCTATTGGCCACGCAATCGCGTTCAACCTCCTAACCTTGGCCTATTGGCCACGCAATCGCGTTCAACCTCCCAACCTTGGCCTATTGGCCACGCAATCGCGTTCAACCTCCTAACCTTGGCCTATTGGCCACGCAATCGCGTTCAACCTCCCAACCTTCCAAAGCCTATTGCTTGTGAAACTCAATCGATTGAGCCGACGAAAATTTATATCTCAAAGTTTAGGAGCTCTGGGAATAACTCTGTTATCGACTGCTTGCCGAAAAGCTTACAATTCTCAAGAGATAATCTACTCTGATTCTGGAGATAAATCTTTGTCACTGAAGTATATTAACGTTCCCCCTGCCAACAACCAACCACCAACTGGATTAATTGTCTGCTTACATGGCTTTGGAGCCAACTCCCAAGATTTGGTATCTTTGGCTGAGGCGCTAAACTTACCAGACTATCAGTTTCTATTTGCTGAAGCTCCCTTTGACCATCCTGCTGTACCTGGGGGTAAAATGTGGTATGACTTAAATGTCCCCGGCTATCAAGGCTTAACCGAAAGCAGACAGAAGCTGATTGATTGGCTCAAATCCCTGGCCTATTGGCCACGCTACGCGAACGAAGGCAGCACTGGCGTGCCCCTATCCCGCACCATTCTGAGTGGATTTTCCCAAGGCGGAGCCATGACATTAGATGTAGGGTTAACCTTGCCAATAGCAGGCTTAGTATCCATGAGTGGCTATTTACATAGGGAACCCCAACCTCCTACAGGCTCGTCATTACCACCCATTTTGATAGTTCATGGCAGACACGTGATTAGATGCCGTTAAAACGATATAATACGGGATAAAACAGTATTTAACGGACACCAATGTATCTCACCCCAATTGAAGCCCAGGAAAAATTTGGATATCACCCCAGGACCTTGGCTAGATGGGCAGAAGCCGGAAAGATCGAATTTATCAAGTCACCTGGAGGGCATCGTCGTTATTTGGCAAGTTCGATAGAGCAACTGATAGATGGAGTGGATTCTCGATCTATCGTTCTTTACGCCAGAGTGTCTACCAGGTCTCAGTTAGAGGACTTAACCTCTCAAATCGAGTATTTAGGTCGGAACTACCCAAATTGTCGGTGCTATTCAGAGTATGGATCTGGGTTGAATTTCAAACGCAAGAAATTTATCAACTTAATGGAAAAAGTCGCAGAATCAGAGATTAAGACCATCGTGATCGCTCACAAAGACAGACTTTGTCGATTTGGATTCGACTTTGTGGAGTGGTTTTGCTCTCTCCACAAATGCCAGATAGTGGTTTTGAATAACACTTACAAGTCCCCCCAGCAGGAATTAATGGATGATTTTATGTCTATAATGCACTGCTTCAGTTCAAAACTTTACTTTCTTCGTCGCTACGAAAAAGACATTAAGTCTACCGTCGATAAGATGGACAAGACGGATAAAACGTGATATAATCGACTGATACCACTAAGATCTAGCGATGCCCAAACAAAAGAAAACAGGAGCAGCAAAGAAACTATCGACTCAGGTCGTCCCCGTTATAGGGATGACGGAGTCAGTTAAAACTGAATTGCTGTCTACCATGAAAAAACTGGGTGTCGTTAGATCTGAGTCCTACAACAAACTAGGAAGCATAAACTATTGGGGCATCGACTGGAAGAAATCATTTAGAGAAGTTAGGACTTTTAGAAATCCTGAGTCATTAGGGCTTCCTTCTAAACTGATGGATTGGGCAGTTTGTGATGTCGCCAAAGCGATCTCAGCACAACAAGCTGCCTGCATTGAAGAAGTAGTAAAAAAGATCTACCGGAGATTTCCCGGTACAGAGAATAAGTCTAAACGGAAAGAGTTGTGCAAACAGCTTAAGACTTTAGCTTTCCTGGATAGTTCCCTACTTCACCGCTGGGTAAGAAAAGAATATCAACGTGGACATTCCTGGGTCAGAAATCAAATAGTTTACCAGTCACCTGGTTACAAATGCAAAAGGCTTTCCCGCAACACTTACCAATTGGAATTAGCTGGACTAAACAGGGGCAAAAGGAACAAGATCGTTGTCAAATCTAACCGCAAGATAAAGGGTCAAATCCGACTGATCTACAACCAACTTCTGCAAAGATTTGAGGTTCACTTTCTGGTAGATCATGGCACCATTGAAATACCAGCTGAACGTCGGAGCATTGGGGTAGATAAGGGCTATACCGAGGCTTTCTATGATTCAGACGGCCAGGCTCACGGTAAAGGATTGGGAAAGGTTACCACAAAGAAGTCAGATCGTATTTGTGCCAAGAACCGTAATAGAGGAAAACTTTGGGCACTTCACAGAAAACTAGAAAAGATAGATCCAGCTAAGTCAGCTAGGATTCTAAAAAATAACCTAACCAGAAAAACCGAAAATCGCCGTTATAGACAAAACCCAACTGAATTGGCGGCGATCATAGGAGCAGCTTCTAAGTCTCTTTTTGACGGGGAGTCATTAAAAGTTTTTGCAGAAGATTTAACACAACCAATTAAGAATAAGCGCCAGTCCAAGGCTATGTCTCGCAAACTGAATAGTTGGATGAAAGGAAAAATGCGAGATTCTTTACAGAAATGGGCTAATTGGACTGGCTCGGTTGTAACAGAAGTCCAGCCTAGCTACACGTCGCAAGTTGACTCCGTAACTGGAACCCTGTTAGGGAAAAGGAGCGGGGACAACTTTACCAGATTTAATGGGGTCGTGTTGCAGGCTGACCACAATGCTGCATTGAACATCCTTGCTCGCGGTACCGACAAGGAAATTACTCGGCATATGACCAGAGGAGAAGTTCAAGCAGTGTTATTGCGTCGTACTGCGCGTTACTTAGAAGGTATGGGACTGAGTCTACTTGATGCGGTTGAGCTTGATTGGCTTGACCCAAAACATAGAAAGACTCAGGCTTTCAAGCAACTCCTCCACGTGACTGGAGGAACGTCTAGATAGACGAGTGGGTGGCTTGACTCCAATTGCCGTATAACCACTCCTCACTCAGACAACAATAAAATGTACCTTGACTGTTCTGTATCGATTTGTTCGATTTATTACGGTTTAAGAGTGTCACAAGACGAGGTTGTACCGTTAATGGCTGCTCACCATGCTAGAGACACTCTAACTGGTTTAGGGATACAGGTCAAGTATCAAGAATTTGACATGGGACATCAAATCATCCCAGAGGTAGTAGTGCTATTTCGTAATTTTGTTATTCAACTAATGGCTAATCGGTAATCTGTTCGCGTAGCGTGACCGTTCGCGTAGCGTGGCCAATAGGCCAAGGTCAAGGACTTTTAGCTAATTTAATTTTTTCGATTCCGAAATCCTGATAACAATTAGAAACTCAGTAGAATACAAAAGTTTGTCAGATTAAGCCTAGAGCCATCTTCTTCATCTGGTCATCCCTCCCTTTCTACACAACTAGGTGTAGTCTACTTGAGTGCAGACTACTAGCATCCCTATTCTTCAGCGATTTTGTTTTATAGCAGTCGAAGTAAAGCTTAAGACATATTCGGTACATCTTCAGGTGCGACCCGTGGCGGATTTAATGCGCCAAGTAAGAGCGCACCTATAAAAGTTGTTTGACCTGATGGGTGGAACGGGCATCTTGGTGGAACGGGCATCTTGGTGGAACGGGCATCTTGGTGGAACGGGCATCTTGGTGGAACGGGCATCTTGGTGGAACGGGCATCTTGGTGGAACGGGCATCTTGGTGGAACGGGCATCTTGCCCGTTTCAATTCCCAGGCGGACTTTCCCAATTAGGCGAGGAGACGCGGAAAATAAGCGTGAGCCAGCCCCTTACGTACCCTACACAACTACTACTAAAAATCCCTATATAGTTAATTAACTCTTGCCTTTTGCCTTTCCCTAAGGAATTTTGTTCACAACTTAAATAGAAACGCTATATTTCACAAAAAGTTTACAAAGTATTGAAATTCTTTCAGTGTAGATAACACAAACTTGATGAGGAGTTGGTCACTTTAATACGCTTCGCTAATCAACCAGATAACTCTATGAACGTTATTGAAACCAAAATACCGGAAGTCTTAATTCTTGAACCCCGCGTCTTTGGTGATGACCGTGGTTTTTTCTTTGAAAGCTACAACAAACGAGTTCTAGCAGATAAAGCTGGGATCACCGCTGAGTTTGTCCAGGATAACTATTCCCGTTCAGCCCAAGGAGTGCTTCGAGGATTACACTACCAGATTCAGCAGCCCCAAGGTAAATTGGTGCGGGTTTTACTGGGGACTGTATTTGATGTGGCAGTGGATATCAGAAAAAGCTCCCCGACCTTTGGACAGTGGGTTAGTTGTTTGCTGAGTGCAGAAAATAAACAACAAATCTGGATTCCGGCTGGATTCGCTCACGGATTCCTGGTGGTCTCTGAATTCGCTGAAGTTTTATATAAGACTACCGACTTCTACGCTCCTGATCACGAGCGGACTATTTTGTGGAATGACCCTGACCTAGCCATTCATTGGCCTCTGAGCGACTCTCCTAGTCTGTCGGCTAAAGATCAAGCGGGTAAGTCTTTCAAAACAGCCGAGGTTTTTTCATGAAAAAAATCTTACTCACTGGCATCACTGGACAAGTGGGTCAAGAGTTACAACATACTCTGAGTCCCCTAGGCCAAGTAATCGGTGTGGGGCGCTCGGATATGGACTTAGCTGAGCCGGAGAGTATTCGTCAGGTAATCCATCATATTAAGCCTGACGTGATTGTCAATGCAGCGGCTTACACGGCTGTGGATAAAGCAGAGACAGAACTGGCATTGGCTAAATCGATAAATGCTGTTGCTCCGACCATCATGGCAGAGGAAGCTCAGAATTTAGGGGCGATCCTGCTCCATATTTCCACTGACTATGTGTTTGATGGCAAAAAAAATACTCCTTACACAGAGCAAGACACTCCTAACCCCATCGGTTCCTATGGTCAGTCGAAACTGCAAGGGGAAGAAGGGGTACAGCAAAAATGCGATCGCAATCTCATCCTGAGGACTGCTTGGGTTTACGGTACTCGTGGTCATGGCAACTTTGTCAAAACCATGTTACGACTAGGGGCTGAGCGAGAAGAGCTTCGGGTGGTAGCGGATCAAGTGGGTACTCCTACCTGGGCTAAGGATATAGCAGTAACTATTACTCAACTTTTGCAAGCAATGGATTCTAATCCAATGCTAGGAGGAATCTATCACTTCACCAACAGTGGCGTCACTAGTTGGTATGACTTTGCCGTTGCCATCTTTGAAGAAGCCAAACTCCTGGGCTTCCCCTTAAAATTGCAGCGAGTTGTTCCAATTACTACTCCAGAATACCCCACCCCGGCTCAGCGTCCAGCTTACTCAGTTCTCTCAAACCAGAAAATATCCCAAACCTTGGGAAGCTATCCGCCCCATTGGCGTCAATCCTTGAGGCAAATGTTAGCAGAACTTTATCACAAGCTTGGGTAATTGCTATAAGCATAGGGAGTAGGTAGTAGGGAATCGGGAATCGGGAATCGGGAATCGGGAATCGGGAATCGGGAATCGGGAACAGGGAACAGGGAACAGGAAACAGGGAACAGGGAATAGGAAAAACATCCTGTGTACCTGATTACTATGAGAAGCGCTATAGTTCAAGTTCAACCTGCTAACCTTGGCCTATTGGCCACGCTTCGCGAACAACCTGCTAACCTTGGCCTATTGGCCACGCTTCGCGAACAACCTGCTAACCTTGGCCTATTGGCCACGCTTCGCGAACAACCTGCTAACCTTTAACCTTCAACCTTAATAATTCATATTTCATATTTCAGACTTTATAGTGAGGATTTTATATAGCTTATGAAAGCACTAATTCTTTCTGGGGGAAAAGGCACTCGTTTACGTCCCCTAACTTATACTGGTGCCAAACAGTTAGTACCTGTTGCCAATAAACCAATTTTGTGGTATGGGCTTGAAGGGATTATCGCTGCTGGTATTACTGATATCGGTATTATTATCAGTCCTGAAACTGGGGAAGAAGTTAAGGCTAAAACAGGAAATGGCGATCGCTTCGGAGCCAACATTACCTATATCCTCCAAGACCAACCCTTAGGACTTGCCCACGCCGTTAAAGTGGCCCAACCCTTTCTGGGAGATTCTCCTTTTGTAATGTACTTGGGAGACAACTTGGTTCAAAGTGAGCTGAACTTATTTGTAGAAAATTTCCAGAACAAAAATCTGGATGCCCTTACCCTGCTACGGGAGGTAGAAAATCCTACGGCCTTTGGTGTTGCCAAAGTCGATGAATTTGGCCGAGTGTTGCAGCTAGTAGAAAAACCCAAAGTTCCTCCTTCTAATCTCGCACTGGTAGGTGTTTACTTATTTTCTCCTATTATCCATCAAGCAATTGCTAACATCCAGCCTTCTGCTAGAGGAGAACTGGAAATTACCGATGCGATTCAATACTTGATTGATCAGCAAAAAAATGTAGAAGCTTTTAAACTCAAAGGTTGGTGGCTGGATACTGGGAAAAAAGATGACTTACTAGCTGCTAACCAGATTATTCTAGATACTTGTCTAGAATCTGATGTTGATGGTGAAATTGACTCCGAAAGTCAAATTAGCGGACGGGTAAAGATTGGTAAGGGGTCTTATATTACTAATTGTACCATTCGTGGTCCAGTTACCATTGGTGAAAACTGCCATCTGGAAAACTGCTTTATTGGTCCATATACTAGCATTGCTGACCAAGCTACTCTAGTAGATGCTGACATTGATAATAGCGTGATTCTAAAAGGTGCTAAATTAACGGGAATTCATCAACGAATTGTTGATAGTTTAATTGGAGAAAGAGCTCAAGTTAAAGCTGCACCCCAACATCCAAAAGCCTTACGATTCATGATTGGTGATGACTCACAAGTTGAACTAACTTAAGGAAAGCATTTAGCGGTCAGCGGTCAGCGGTCAGCGGTCAGCTGAAAATAAATCTTGTTCGCGTAGCGTGGGCATCGCGCAAACGATCGAATTTAATAATTCGATATTAATCAGAATTGAAGGTCTGGGTAAAAGCCCTTGGCCAAAGCTTACCTCTTGTATTCAAAAGCACCTCAAGTAGTGTGGCAAGAGGCCAAGGGCTGATAGCTGATAGCACCTCAAGTAGCGTGCGCGTAGCGCTTAAGCTGATAGCTGATAGCACCTCAAGTAGCGTGCGCGTAGCGCATTAGCTGATAGCTGAATGCTTACTTTTATACTAACCCACTGAAGCACTAACCCACTCAAACTAATCATGAATTCTTCTGAACAAAAATCCCTGACTACTAGACAACCTCGCCAATTACTAGTAACAGGTGGTGCAGGATTTATTGGCTCCAATTTTGTTCATCACTGGTGTGAACAGTACCCAGGCGATCGCGTGGTGGTACTGGATGCTCTAACTTATGCTGGCAACCGCCAGAATCTAGCCGGTCTGGAAGAGAAAGCCAATTTGCGGTTTGTCCAGGGAGACATATGCGATCGCACTCTAGTAGACCGCCTGCTCCAGGAAGAAAGCATCGACACTGTCGCCCACTTTGCTGCTGAATCCCATGTTGACCGCTCCATTTTAGGACCTGATGCCTTTATCCGCACTAATGTGGTCGGTTCCTTCACTCTACTAGAGTCCTTCCGGCAACAATGGCAAAATCAAGGACAACCAAGGGATTATCGCTTCCTCCATGTTTCCACGGATGAAGTGTATGGCAGTCTAAGTGCTGATGACCCAGCCTTCTGTGAAACCACACCCTATGCCCCCAACAGTCCCTATTCTGCTTCCAAAGCTGGCAGTGATCATCTTGCCCGGGCTTATTACCATACCTATGGGGTCCCCACTATTATCACTAATTGCTCCAATAACTACGGACCCTACCATTTTCCAGAAAAATTAATTCCCCTGATGTGCATCAACATCCTGTTGGGCAAATCTCTACCAGTCTACGGGGATGGACAAAATATTCGAGATTGGCTCTATGTGGGTGATCATTGCCGTGCTTTAGATGTGGTGATTCACAAAGGTCAACCAGGAGAAACCTATAACATTGGTGGCAATAATGAAGTTAAAAATCTTGACCTAGTTCACCAGATTTGCGAGCTGATGAATGAATTAGCCCCTGATCTACCGGTCGCTCCAGCCCAACAGTTAATTACCTTTGTAAAAGACCGCCCAGGCCATGACCGTCGCTATGCTATTGATGCGACTAAAATTAAAACTGAACTGGATTGGGAACCAACAGAAACCCTAGCAGGTGGACTACGTAAAACCATTGAGTGGTATCTAAGCAATCGGGATTGGTGGCAACCATTGTTATCCCAAGAGTATCAAGCTTATTATCAGAAAGTTTATGCGTAGAAGGGTTAAGGCTTGAGTACCTTGTCCTAGGTTTTAGGGAGTAGGGAGTGTCAGCTATCAGCTATCAGCTATCAGCTATCAGCTATCAGCGATTAGCGCACGCGTGCGCGTTCAGCTATCAGCTATCAGCTTATGTGCAATCGGTGCTTTTGAATAAAATAAGCTGAAGGCTGAAGGCTGAAGGCTGAAGGCTGAAGGCTGAAGGCTGAAGGCTGAAGGTTTACTAGGGAGTAGCGATGCAGTGTGGTCAAGACCGCGCTGCATCGCTTTTTCATAACACCAAAAAATCCTTCAAGCTCTTTCCTACTGTTACCTGTTGCTATGAGCCGCTGTTCCCTATTCCCTATTCCCTGTTCCCTGTTCCCTTTTGGGGAAAGGGATAAACTATCAAATTTTCTATCATCATATTTTTTTTTATCCAAGCTTTATCTAGTTAAAGCTTTAGTTAATTGTTATTAAAATTTATAAATTTTATCTGAGTTATATCTAAACTGATAATCGAGACAATTAAGCAATCACTACCAAGAGTTTATTTAACTCTTAATTACTTACATCCAGCTTAAAACTATTGGTATTCGATATGTCAGTTTATGGTGTTCCCTTAGTCAAGAGATCTATAGCATTTCCAAATATAGCATTTCTCAATTCGGTGAGGTATAAAGTTCTCGGTTTTAGGGAGCAGGGAGCTTGGGAGCTTCAGAGCTTCGGAGCAGGGAGTAGGGACGGAGCGCGATCGCAATCCTATTTGAATGCTTAACAATGACCGTTTTTACTCAACACTATTTTCTTTAGACGTATTTTTATCCCAGGGCCATTTCATTCTCATAAAACCAAATAAATGCTAGACTTACAGGCTAAACCAGTGTTTCATGAGTTCCCATGGGTTTGCCACCCCCACCTGCCCCTAAAATCTTACTTCCAAGCCTTCCCCCAGAAGAGTTAAACCCTGAGCGTCCATACGATCTTGGAAGCCTTTGTCGATATTCCAGATGGCCGCAATGCTTCCGGGAAACGGCATCAACGAGCGCCTGTGTCTAGCCCTGTTTACCCTGGCTATCGCGGCTGGGAATCGAGGATTTCTAGCGATCGGTGACTGGCTCACTAGCTATCGGGAGGAGCTCATTGAACTATTTGATCCCCCTTTGGGCCGACTTCCTTCGTACAGTACGATTCGTCGTGTTCTGCTGAGCCTAGACTATCAGCAGTATTCTGCGGCCTTGGCCCGTTTCTTTGGTATTGAACCCAAGCCTGGAGAAACCAAAGCCATTGATGGTAAAGTCCTACGAGGCTCGTACCAACGTTCTTGGTGATAATCCCGATTCTCCACCTCACCGAGCGATTATACTAGTGAGCGCTTATCTGGTTGAGCGAGGTTTGATTCTAGAACCGAACCCATGTCAATAGCAAAAGCAACGAAATCAAAGCAATGCCTGAATTTATCAAGCAACTGGCTGAGGCGGGTGTCGTCTTTGCTTTTGATGCGATTAGTACTCAAAAAAAACAGCTGAGTTAATCATTGAAACTGGAAACCACTACCTGGGTGCGCTCAAAGGCAATCAGGGCAATCTGTTCAAAAGCGTTAAAGCCCACTTTGTTGTCCAAAACAGTCACACTGACATAAGTATTGGGCATGGTCGTGTTGAGAAACGAGTTGTTAGCATCTGCACACAACTTAATAACATCAAGCCCTGGCCGGGGCTAAAAACCCTGATTCGAGTGGAAAGTGTTCGAAAATTCAAAAAGGGCAGACAACTTCGTTTGGAAACGGAAACACGCTCCGCATGTTGCTTCTTTCAAAGAATCTGCAGAGTCTTTTGCTCAGCGCATCCCTTGGATATTGGGGCGTAGAGATAATGGTTCATTATGTTCGCGATTTCACCCAGGGAGAAGATGCTTCACGCAAACGCAAGCATCAGTTACCTCAAATCTTTGCGGTTGCTCGTAACTTTGCACTCAATATCTATCGCTCTAATTACTTTTCAAATATGGCCCAGGCAGAGCGGCGGTGCAAGTTTGGACTAGACACACAAAGAGCGCATTTTTAGAATGAAATAGCCCTGTTTTTATCCTAAGGATTTAGGATTGCTAGATCAGTCTCAGATTGACATAGTATTCCATTGATTAGACTAAGTTCAAATATAACCAATTGATATCAAATCCGTTTGATTATTTTTATTTTATCGAGCCGCTGCTAAGTGGAGCAGTTTATAAAGCCCAATGATTATGAAAGAACCCTTAACTAAACTGAAATGGTCGAAATACCTAATTATTGCAGTAGCTGGATTCTTGATTCCTTTAATTTTAGTTTTTACGTCCTCTGCCGAGGAAGGATTAGCAAATTGTGTAGAGAAAGTATGTAGTAAAAAAGTACTGGACGATATAAGCAAATCACCGGAATGTTTAATCTATTTAATCAATAATCTTTGGGTGCTGATAGCAGGAATCTTAGTATTTGCTATGCAGCTAGGATTTGCCCTGCTAGAAGCAGGGTTTAGCCCCGCCAAAAACACCGTTAACGTACTGTTCAAGAATGTTGCTGATGTCTGTTTAGGGATAGTAGTATTTTTTCTGTTTGGGTATGCTATAATGTACCACCCTGAAACCTGTGCGACTAGTCCTGAATCAAACGAAATAGGTAAAAGAGTTTTAGAACTGAGAAGCTCCTATATTGCCTTAAACCAGGTGGTTACCAGAGCAGGAGCTGAACAGCTTACCAGAGAAGGAGCTCCACACTTGTCAGTTTACATAGACTTTTTCTTTCAGGCTGCTTTTGCTGCCACATCAGCAACTATCTGTTCCGGAGCTGTTGCTGGTCGCATCAAACCCCTGGCCTATCTTGTACTCACATTTATTATTACAGGCATAGTTTATCCAATCAGCGGGTCTTGGGTTTGGGGTGGTGGCTGGGTAGATAAATTCGAATTCCATTTCCATGACTTTGCTGGTTCTCTCGTAGTACATGCTGTTGGAGGAGCTGCTGCTTTAGCTTGCGTCATCATTTTAGGTCCGAGAAAAGGAAGGTTTGATGGTCGAGGTCAGCTATCCCCAAGAGAAGAAAGTGAGTTAAAGCCCCACAACTTACCCCTTGCTGCGATGGGGACTTTTATTTTGTGGCTTGGATGGTATGGCTTTAACGCAGGTAGTACTGTGACTACTCCCACATCAAATCAAAGATTATGATGTGGGCTTCTCAAACTCACGTATGAGACTTGCTGTTCCTCAATATCCTGTATTGATTTACCACAGCCATTGAGCGGCAGTCCGACCGCCATTAATCCACGATTTAAGATATTAATACCACTGTTCCAATCACGGTCAATTTTGACTTGACAACTGGAACAACAATGAACACGCTCACTCAAACTTTTTTCAACCCTAGAACCACAATTAAAGCACTCAATACTTGTCCCCCGTGGGTTGACTTCCTCGACTAACAAGCCGCGTTTGACCGCCACTGCTTGCAATATCTCCAGAAATGCACCCCAAGCTGCATCATGTATTGATTTGGCTAACTTAGTTCGAGCAAGTCCTTTGATGTTTAAGTCTTCGTGAGCAATTAAGTCGTACTTATTACACAACCAATGAGCAACCTGATAATGAAACTCCTTTCGACAACGGGTTAAATGAAGGTGCAATAAAGCCACTTTGTGCTTGGCTTTTTTCCAGTTTTTAGTACCCTTGACACGACGGGACATAACTTTTTGCGCCTGAGCTAGCTTGTCCTGAGCTTTTCTGTAAAACTTCGGAATAGATACCGCTTCCCCGTCAGATGTGGTTAAGAATTTTTCCAAGCCAACGTCAATACCGACAGCAGTTTTAACTGAATCTATAGGCAGTATTTCAGGAACTGTATCATCTTTCATTGAAAGGCAACAGTACCAACCATCTGCCTTCCGAACAATAGTACATTGTTTAAGGGTAAAACCTCTAGGTAATGGTCGGTGCATTATGACGGGCATCGATCCAATTCGACTTAGTTTTAAAACGCCGTCAATTAAATGTGCCCCAGCCTTAGAACTATTTACCCTAGGAAAAACAAACGAGCGAAGTTCGCCAGTCTTTTTGAAACGAGGTCTACCTCCACGTTTACCGCTAGCATCAGGTTTCCGCCATCTATCCCACGCCTTGTTAAGGCGTTGTAGATTCACCTGTTGAGTTTCTGCATAGATTTTTTTGTACTCAGGAAACAAACGTTTCGTTTCCTTGAGAGCTGCTTGTTGGGTGTAATAGCTGACCGGTTCTGGAATTTCACCAATCGGCTCACTTACTAAACTACATCTATCAATCGGAGATCGAGTCCGATGAAGCCAATTAAGTCGTTGTCCCAAAGCGTAATTCCAATGACGACGCAGAAGTTCAAGCCACCACTCCATAGTGGCGATTTGTTCAGGACTTGGCTTGAACCGGTAGCAGTAAGTGAGTATCATGGTTTTATTGTAGCATTTATCCCATAGTTATGAAAGGTAACTACACAAAAAAAACCGGTGGAGCTATCGTCTTACTGTACATATTGTACTAGTAACAAAGTACAGATGACAAGTCATATCATATCAAATTTTGATGTGGCCTACGGCCTCCGCTGCGCGAACAGGTTAAAGCAAATTTGCTCTGACACTTGTGTTAAATGGGACTGTAACCTAGTAGAATTTAACGGAGAGAAAGATCACATTCACTTACTTGTTGACCTTAACCCTAAAGTCGCTCCAGTTAAACTAATAGCACATATCAAGACTGTGATTAGTAGATTAATTCGTTACTGATTTTCTGATTACTTAAAACGGTTTTACACCAGACAAAAAGGTTTTCACCGACAGGATATTATTTTGTAGCCTCTTGTGGCGGCGTAACGATTGAGCAACTAAAGAGTTATGTCCACGGGCCAGAATACCCCGTCAGGTAATTCCCCGGAGACGAAACCTTAGATAGGGTCGCCTTTATAGTTAGCAGACTATGCAGAAAAGGGTTAAATCTTTTTTAATAAGGCGACCCTATCTTACGGTAACTTCGGCGTAGCCGACGCTTCGCGAACAAACCCGCTAACATGCGCGGGTATAACGGGAGACCCCTTACCTGTTTAGTTGGATTTTTCACCAGACTCTGTAGGGAAGATTGTATTAAACACAAGTCTCGCTGGCTGTGCTAGCGCCTTGGCTGTCATAGCCTGGAGGTGGTTCAATAACGCTCGCAAAGTTGACCTCTCAACTATCCTCAACGGCATCTTGGGGGGTCTGGTAGGAATAACAGCTTCCTGTGATGTGGTGGAGCCACTTGAATCTTTATTCATAGGAATAATTTCTGGGGGAATTGTGATTTGGGGTGTTTATTGGTTGAGCGAAAATAAAATCGATGATGCTGTTGGTGCTATTCCCGTACATTGCTTTTGCGGTATTTGGGGAGGACTGGCTACTGGTGTATTTGCCCACGGCATTGATAGCATTAATTTCGTTACGCAATTATTAGGTTCATTTCTAATCCCTTTATGGTCATTCATAGTAGTATTTGTGGTGTTAAAAGGATGGGATGATAGATTCGGAATCAGAGTATCCCAAGAGACAGAAAAATCTGGATTAGATTGGCATGATCACGGACAAATAGCTTATATATCCTTGGAGAAGAAGGAATAAAAATGAATAAAAACGAAATGAACGTAAAAGCTAAGGAACTAAAGTCAGAACTAGAAAAATTTAATTACGATAACTTTGCGAATAAAAATCCTAAAACAGGATACTGGCAGTCCTTGACAAGTAAGTTTAAGGAATTTATAGAAGAAAAATTAAAACCTTTAGTAAATGAAGCATCGAATAAATTTCCAAATCAACGGATAGATGAACCTTTTCGCAAAGGGATAGAAATCTTGGATGTTAGACGAAAGCCAGTAAACTCGAATGATTTTGACAAAGGAAAAGCATACTTTTTAAAGTGTATTGAATATATTGTAGCAAATACTACACCAGAAACAAGACCAGCAAACATAGCTATGCAAGCAATTCCTACTAAAAATCAACCTCAGAAAATATTTGTATCTTATTACAGTGAAGAAGTTTTGACGCAAATTCAGACTATTTTCAGTGCATTAGATGCACTATATGGCGAGATGGTAAACCTAGTAGAATATATACCTCTCAAGCAGTTCAATAGCTTAGAAGCGGTTAGTACGAGAATTCAGGATATTAATTCTTGTTCTAGTGCAATCATTTGTCTGCCATTAGACCAATCATCTGAACAATTAAATACTCTAGCTTATATCGATTTAGGAGCATGTATGGCTCTTTTTCCTGAGCGAACTCTCCTGATATATGAAGCAGGTGATCTGCCATACAGCTTAGCGAGCAAAGTAGAAACTTTCAAGTTTTTGGGTAATTTAAATTTTCAAACAGGACTAGAACTATCTCGTAAAATTTTGAACATCTTACAAACAGGTGCCTGGCCTGATCATAGGGAAGAGATGACAGACAAAGTGTATAGCGAAGAACTTACATCTTTATCTCAAGATGCTTTGCTACCTTTGATTCAAGAAAAAGATAATTTAATTAATCTTTTAATTAGACAAGTAGAAACAGCGCTACAGCGTCCGAGTTTTTATACACACACAAATGTTAAAGAGGTAGGTACTATGACTAACAATCCTGGTGGATTTTCTGTAAGTGGTTCTGTAGGCGGTGATATCCACAACCAACAAGGTGACAACAATCTGCAAGGTGACAATAACACTCAAATAATCCAAGGTCAAGGTGCTGGATCAAACGAAGAACAGCTAACCAAAGAGCAGGTTATTGAGTTGTTAGCAAAACTCGACAAGCTGGTTCGAGGAGCAGAACTGCCAGAAGATACCAAAGAAGAGGCAACCATGTATCTTGGTGCTGCCAAAAAAGCGACGGAAAAAGAAGAACCGAAGAAGGAAACAGCACTCGCCAACCTAGAGAGTGTAGCAGAAACTCTCGAAACAGCGAGTAAGACGGTTGATGCGGGTAAAAACATCTGGGACAAAGCCAAGCCTATCATCCTTAAGGTGGCAGGTTGGTTAGGTGCTGCTGCTGGTTCTTACCTTCTGGGTCTGTAGAATTGATTCCTGTGTGACGCACTCCTACACCAACCTTAAAGGTATGGTGTAGGCTTCTCAAGAAGCGAAGAAGTGTTCGTGCCGTCTTTCAGGATAGACACGATTTGCTTCGTGGTAAATCGCGTCCATATCGCCAGATACGACTAGTTTCCCACTACGCCGTTTTATACTTGGGAAAACGCCCAGCCCAAGTCGTTTTAGGTTGATTGCGGCATTTACATCGCGATCAACTAAAACCTTTTCAACCGGATCATAGTATTCTCTGATCGAACAGTCGGTAAATATTATTTCGTTCCGATAACTCAGAATCATTGACGAATACGCCGGTTTCTGTTTTATGATCACTGCTCCAGCTTTTGAGGCTATGTAGTCCAGTGTAGTTAGAAATTCACCAAAAGCTGCATCTTGCCATGACTTATTCAGTCCAGACTTAGCAGATTGACCATTTGGCAAGTAAGTTCCGTCGGCAGATCTTTTTGGTTTGTTTCGTCTTGTCAAGCCTTTAAGGTTTAAGTTCTCAGGGAAAAATACTTTCTTCCCTGTCTTGACTAATTCGTGAGCTAAGTTGTACCGATGGTCTTTTCTTGTTCTGGCAATCTTTTGGTGAATTCTAGATTCACGTTTTGCTAATTTTCGACGAGGTCTAGAACCTTTTCTTTTCGATGATTTCTTTTCTGATACGACCTTGAGTCTTGGTAGGGATTTGCGAAGGGATTTGGCTGATTTGTATTTTTGGTTTTCTGATGTAGCAATATAGTTATCACCCTCTAGTACCGCATCTAGGCCGAGCGAGTTATCCCAAGTAGGAATGACTTGTTCTGTTTTGATCTCAGGAACTGTTGGATCTTCTATGGTTAGATTTATATACCAACCATCAGCTTTTTTAGTTAGACTGACACGCTTCAAGATAGCACCAGCAGGTATTGGTCGGTGCATCCGAACTTTTAGCATTCCAAGCTTGGGAAGTTTGATATAAAGCCAGTCCTTACGAATAAGATGGATCCACTTTGGTTTAACCATTGCGAATACCATTGTCCGGTAACTAGACTGGTTTTTAAAACGTGGTTTTCCACTCCGCAAACCTTTAATGTCCCCATAAATATAACGCTTAAAAGCGTCATCAGCCCTCTTACAAACATCCTGTAAAACTGTTGAGTCTAGCCGAGTAAAATCCAGGAGTTCGCCACTGTGAATTACTTTGACTAAGTCTTTTTTGAGTCTAGGTAAGTCAGACGGCTGGCTGTATCTACTTGGTTTGTCTCTCAATTCAGCCAAGGAACAAATCAAAGGACAGGCATTAACATAATTTCTATTATTTTTCCACCAATCAAAGCGATCGCCTAATTGACGGTTATACCAATAACGACATATGCGAAGCCAATAATTAGCTTCAATTTTTTGTCCTTGTGTTAGATAAACCCTGTACTGAATTGTTGACTTCATCTGACTTACCATGCTTCGACCTGTTATTACTATAATAGCAGGATAGTTAATTAGTGTCAACTATGAAGTACGACAATATACACCGAGCAAGGGGAGTTTCAAACCTAAAAGCTCATTTAGTGTTAGTTCCTAAATACCGACGAAAAGTTTTCACGGGAGAAATGTTAGATCGTTTGGAATCAATATTTTTAACCTTGATGTCCAAGTGGGAAGGTGGTTTAGTTGAGTTTAATGGAGAGGCGGATCACGTGCATATATTGATCCAGTACAATCCTCAGACTCAACTAAGCAAACTTATCAACAACCTCAAGACCGTTTCTAGCCGGTATCTACGCAAAGAATTTCCAGAACAAGTTAATAAGTATTATTCAAGAGAAGCATTCTGGACTGGTGGCTATTTTGTTGCTAGTTGTGGAGGTGTTACTGTTGAGCAACTCAAAGAATATGTTCAAAACCAAGATAGACCTAAATAAACTCAGTCATTCTTGTTTGGCAATGGGGCGTCGAACCCCATTGCCAAACCTGGCTTTCATCCCACACTAAGTCTTGACTATAGTGTGGGAATTCCCGCCGAGTTAGTTAAAGCGCCATAGTTTAGGAATTTCCATAACGCTATCTTGGTCCTTGTGGTAGCCTCCACAAGGGCACTTTTTCCTATTTTTATACACCTCCTATACCTCCCATATATCCCACAAAAACCTTTCTTTCCCTATTCCCGTCTTGATGCAGTCGCTCATGGGGGAAACCCCCAAGACCGCGCTGCATCGCTATTCCCTGTTCCCTGTTCCCTTTTGGGGAAAGGGATAAACTATCGATTTTTATATCATCATATTTTTTTTTATCCAATCTTGATATAGTTAAAGTTTTAGTTAGTTTGCCGTAAAAATTATAAATTTTAGCTGAGTTAGATATAAACTAATAGTCGAGACAATAATTAAGGACTAACTACTAAGAGTTATTTTAACTATTAATTACTTAATTTTCGGTTAAAACTATGAAGACTCGATAGGTTATTTGATGGTGTTATATTTTGAATAGTTAAGAGGTAAATCATTACTTATTTAAGTCTAGCAATCCGTGTACAAATTGTGATAATTTTTATTCCCTATTACCTATTGCCTACTCCCTATTGCCTACTCCCTGCTATCTATTCCCTCTTCCCTGTTTCCTTTGCTATAGCTCGATTCTTGATTCCTTTAATCCTAGTTTATACGTCCTCTTACTTAAGCAATTACTACGTTAATTGATAATACATTTATGATCAGTATTATTACTACAGTATTATTACTATAGTTGGTGTTGAGTTTTTTAGATTATACTGAGATGTCTTACCTTTAACTAAAAGCTAATAACTTATTAGTTAAGATTCATGGAACACAAATTATTATCTACATTGATAAAACCTCGACTAGTTATTAGCTAAACACAGTAACTAATAACTAGTATTTAACTCACCTGCTATTCGAGCCAACTTTACCTATTATTAACTAGTTTTGTCCTAGTGCAATATCTAAGTTTAAGAACCAGTGCAACTAGGTAAATGGAGCTCTCTGCTGTTCTATTTTAGTCAAAACTATGGAAAACCTTATCAACTTAATCAAAGAAAGAATATTTGATTCCGACTTCCAGCTGGGCAACATCCCTGTTTCCACAATACTTATTATGGTGGTCATCCTCTTCCTTACCCAAATATGTCGAGGTTTGTTCACTGCCATAATCATTGACAGAATCGAGCGTCTGACTAGCGCTACAGAAAGCACCCTAGACGATGAGTTTATTAAGATTCTGAGGGCACCATTAGGCTGGCTAATTTGGCTGGCTGGACTATGGCTAGTACATAGTGTTGTGGCAAGCCATCTTAGTCCTGAACAGAATCAGAAAATCCCCGAGATGCTCTTTGTCAGCGCTCTGTTCATTGTCACCTATATTCTTTACCGTGCTGCTCCACTACTGGGGGAGGTGCTAGCCGGATTGGCGGCACACACTGAAACTGAACTGGACGATTTGTTCGTCCCCTACTTCCCAAGGCTTTTTCAGACAGCGGCAATCCTGATTGCTGTGATTAAAGCCAGTGAGATTTTGTTGGGGGCATCTGCCGGTGCACTGATCGGTCTAGTCGGTGGCGCAGGTGTCGCCTTAGGTTTGTTATTGAAAGACATTATCTATGACTGGTTTTGTACGGTGATTATCTACGCTGATGGTCTCTATAAACCCGGTGACTGGGTAGGAGTTGACGGAGTCAATGGTTTTGTTCAGATCGTCAGTATTGGTCTGAGAAGTACACAGCTTCGTCTGACTGAGTGGGGTTCTATCAAAAAAGTTCCCAATTCTAAAATGATTGCTGGAGTTGTGGAAAATTGGTCCCAGAAGACTGGCGATACCTTTGAGTGGGGCATAAATTTAACTCTGAAAGTTGATGGGATTTCGGCTGAGCAAACTAGCCGAATTTGTCAGGCTATTGAAGAAAAAATTCCCTATATCGATGGCTTGCACAAGCAGAAACTGTTAGTTTTATTTTCCCACATTGAAGAGAATGCTCGTGTGATTATAGTTAGGGTATTTGTGATTGATCCCAACCTCTACTTTGCTGCCCAGCAAAACTTGAATCTAGCCCTATTAGAAATCCTGGAAAAAGAGGAGATTGATCACCTGCATGTTGAGCTGGAAAAGCAACTTCAAGACTACAAACAGGTGAAGCAGAATGGCTCTCCCAGTGTGGCTATGATAATTTAGTGTTCAGCCGTCAGCCGTCAGCCGTCAGCTAAAAGCTCACGCGTGCGCGTTCAGCCGTCAGCCGTCAGCTATCAGCCTTAGCTATGATGGTAATCAACGGGAGGTAGTAAACAAGCTTACAAGTTCCTACGGCTGGCTGGTTGAAAATCCCTGCTCGTTTTACTGATCCGACCCCGTGCAGTTCTCGCGTCTGCTAGCACCTCAAGTACCGTGCGCGTAGCGCATTAGCTGACAGCTGAATGCTTACTTTCTTACCTCCTGGGTCTGTAGAATTGATTCTTGTTGAAAGGGCGATAGTTTAGGAATTTCCATAAAACCATCTCCCTCCTTGTGGTAGTATCCACGAGGGCACTTATTCGTATTTCTATTTCTATATCCAATAACCCCTACTGCTGCAAACTCCAACTTCTGTAGGTACCTAGGCTTAACCGGTACCAAGAACCTTGGAGTTTAAACTTGGCATTCAACGGAGATGGGCAGTACTGGATTCGAACCAGTGACGTCCTGCTTGTAAGGCAGGCGCTCTACCGCTGAGCTAACCGCCCGTATGCAATACTTACTTACTATAGCATATTTTTCCAAAGACGACAACAACTATAAAAAATATGTCCTCTGGCTATATACATGATCGCATAACCTTGTGGAGTTTGCCAGTAGTCACGGTTTTGAGCTTGGTAGTAACCCGGAGTAGTGATTTGACCTTGATTGTAGCTGGAGGCTTCCTGTTCGGTGGCTTGATGTTCAGCCCTGACTTGGATCTATACTCTCGACCCTTTAAGCGTTGGGGCTGGTTGCGCTGGATTTGGATTCCTTATCAGAGGATGGTGCCTCACCGTTCTATTTTTTCTCATGGACCAGTGATTGGGACAATTTTGCGACTGCTTTATCTAGCGAATTGGATCGTCTTGTTTGGGGGTGTGGGATTGCTGGTGTTTCAGCTATTCCAGGATGAACCAGATCGTTGGCTGGAGCTGATTCAAGGGCTGGGGGGTAGGGTGTGGGAATATCGTACCTGGTTGATGGCCTGTGTGGTGGGATTGGAGTTGGGTGCGATCGCGCATTTTGTCAGTGATTGGGGAAGTTCGGCTTATAAGCAGTTTAAAAAAGGGGGGATCACGGGGTTATGGTCTCCCAAGCAAGGGAGGAGCAAGGGCAGGGGTGCTGGTAAGACTAAACCACAAAGACGCAAAGCAGGCAAAGGCAAGAGGAGTTAGATGTGATTGGCCTACGGCCACGCTACGCGAACGGGTTTTCCAGTATCACTAGCCCGTTAAAATTTGGCATTAGTGGTGGATTTGGTTAAGAATAATTAAGTCGCGTTTCGCTTTTCGGTTTTATGTCTAGTTCCCCGGAACAAGCTCAGCCAGTTGATCAGGTGTCGATGTTGGCCGCTTTGCAAGAGTTGATTGATGTAGTAGCCAGATTGCGATCGCCTGAGGGTGGTTGTCCTTGGGATTTGGCTCAGACCCCTCAGTCCCTAATTCCTTATGTGATTGAAGAAGCTTATGAGGTAGTGGATGCGATTCGGAGTGAGAATCAAAATGCGATCGCAGAGGAGTTGGGTGATTTGTTATTGCAGGTAGTTCTGCAAGCTCAGATTAGTAGTGAGCAAGGTCAGTTTACCTTGACCGAGGTAGCTCAGGGGATTACTCAAAAGCTAATCCGCCGTCATCCCCATGTGTTCGGTGATGTCGAGGTTGATAATGTCGAGGAGGTGCGTCAAAACTGGGAGGACATTAAGGCAGCAGAGAAAGGAGAAACCGTTGCGGATAAGCAATTATTGAGTCGTAAACTGAGTCGCTATAGTAAAACCCTTCCCCCTCTAATGGCTGGGATGAAGATATCGAAAAAAGCCGCTAGTGGTGGGTTTGAGTGGGATAATGTTGAGGGAGTTTGGGATAAGTTTCAGGAAGAATTGGCTGAGTTTGAACAAGCACTTGAACAGGATGATAAAGCCCACCAGGAAGCAGAATTGGGAGACGTACTGTTTACTCTGATTAATATTGCGCGTTGGTATGACCTTGACCCTTCAGCTGCTTTGCAGGGAACTCAGACAAGGTTTATTGAAAGGTTAGCCCAAGTGGAAGCATTGGCTGAGCGCCCACTGTCTGATTACACCTTAGATGAGTTGGACGCTCTGTGGCAAAAAGCTAAAGCAATCTTGGCTCAGAAGTAGGGTTTCCCTAGAAGCATTCAGCACAAGAAAAGACCCACGCTTAGAAGTAGAAAGTGGGTATTCAAGCAGACTTAATATCACAGGGGGTATAGCCCCACACCCCCAAGCTCCGGAAAAAGGTTACAAATATAAACAATAGCCATTACCCTATAGTCTAATGTTGGCTCCAGCA
>NZ_JAAHIG010000122.1:0-22168 GCF_010692305.1 Moorena sp. SIO4G3
TCCTTATAACTTCACAGAGCAAGTCATCACCCTTTCCGGTCGCCGCCGTCAATCCCCTCTAGGGTTATCCGGAGAAACCAAGTTTGAGGTTGCTTTGTACTTACCCAAAGGCAATCCAAAACCAGCCTCCCAACTCAAGGAACCTACCAAGCATTAATTACCAATGGAAACCAGTCTGTCAGCATTGCTCAACTGGAAAACTTCTTGGGGTTAAATACAGCAGAGTTAGATCAACTAGGCAATGGGAATGTTAATCAAGGATCAGCTATTAAATTCATACCAATTACTGTAGAAGCTGGGGACATTTTGAGGTTTGATTGGAACTTCATCACCAATGAGAACACCTCTAACAATGTTTATAACGATTTTGCCTTTGTCTATATCTCTTCAGGGGACGTGTTGGAACTAGCAGATACAACTAGTGACTTTGTCGCATCCACGACTTCTTTTAATTCACAAACTGGCTACAAAACATTTACTTACGAGTTTACAACAGCTGGCACGTTTACCTTCAGTATAGGAGTTGTGGATATGGCCGATTCTACCGTTGATTCTGGGCTGCTAATTGATAACTTGACACTGAATGGCTTGATATTTGAAGATGACTTTGACCCGGATAGCGATAATAACCAATGGGCAGAAATTAGCAATGGTCAAGTTAATACCAACTTTGGTGGCGATGGTAACTCCCTTTGGTTTGATGGCGGTTCTGCAGAAGATAACTCCCGTTATGCTATTACCCAAGCCCTAGATGTTTCCCGTGGCGGTACTATTTCCTTTGACCTAATCATTGGTAATATCATTGGTAATAGTAATAATGGAGGGGAGAATGCCGATTCTGGGGAAGATATCGCTCTTGAATATTCCATTGATAGCGGTATCTCTTGGGTAAGACTAGGTTTGTATGACACAGAAGACTACATCAGTTGGACAACTATTACTCAGAGCATTGACACCGATGCTATAACTAGTGCTACTCAGTTCCGCTGGCTACAGCTTAACCATAGTGGTTCTGGATTCGATAACTGGGCTATTGATAATGTACATATTGATTTACTTTAGATTATGAATCACTATAATCATCTGTTTGATTTAATTAATGTAAAATCAATAACGGAAAAGGTAAAAAAGAAAAGGAAAAATGGAAAATGGAAAAAGCCTAGAATAAATTTACATGCCTAATTGACATGTCTAGGTTTACCATTTCCCCTGTAAATGGATAAATTAATCTGATGATTGCCGGATTTTTTTTATATCAATCCTTAGTTCAATTAAAAGCTGCTATTTCTAGTTTAGATAATAGCTCTTTCTCAACGTATTCCAGGTGATGTAAATCCTCAGCTACAATTAGTAGAGTAACATCCCCTTGAGTTTGTAAGGTGTCAAATTCATAAGGAAAAACAAAATTCTGAGTACTATTACCCTGGTAGATTAAGGAACCAATCTTTTCCCGTAGGGTGCTAAAACTACAGGGTTCGATTTTAAGTCTCAACACCTTCCAGCATCCATCGTAGTCACTAGAACCAAACAACTTGTCAAGAATAAAAAACGCAAAGGACGATCCATTCAGTCGGGCGTTGTTTTCGATCGGAAATATTCCTTGATCTGTGACAATATAATCGATGCCTAAGATGCCAAGATAGCCATCATCTCGCATCTGCTGGGCGATTTTGAAGGAGTAATCGCGAATTAACCCTTCTATCCGGCTTGAATAGGGTTTTCCTTTCACGTTACCGATATGTTTTAACCCATGAAACAGCTGGCATGTTATGCCCAGATGAGCAATTTCTCCATTGCTGCCAATCATCCACTGGTCATTGGGGGATGTAATGACTTTGAGGAATGGCTCAATTAAAAAACAACTCTCTGTCGATGCCAGCATTTGTGGGATATGAGTCTCAAGGTTACTGCTGTTAACTTTATAAAGTGATGAGCCTACAGAGCCTTGTGCGCCCCGGATCAGTAACGTCTCATAATCCTTAAGCCAACCTAAGATTTCCTGTCGCAGTTCTGTCTCAAAATCCTCAGAGTCTGATGATTTACTCAGGATAGTTCCTGGTACTGTGGGAATACCAAGAGACTGACACAGGGACTTGAAGGTGGACTTGTCAAAATACTTTAAGGTAATAGACTGATCACAGCCAAAAAAAACGGCATCAATGGTTGACGCCGCCTCTTTATCTACATCTGCCGAATAATAGGGAACAAACACCAAAGGTTTTCCGATAGATGCAAGAAATGCTCTAACTTCATCCGCTTTTTGCATTATCAGCTCTGAGAGCAGTGCTGGTTCATTTTCACGGTTGAAGGCAAAGACTTTCTGGGGTCCTAAGCCAAGATTTTTCAGCCAGTCGTAGTACTCTGCATCCAGATTTCCAGGAATCATCACGACATCGTCTGAACCAGCTACAGCTAGGGCTCGTGACGCCCAAGGTTCAAGTGTATTCTTGCCCTGAAAGTGAGGTTGGCTTCGGATATCAAAGGCAAATACCCTTACTTGATCGGAATTTGAGGAAATCAAGTCCAGAATAGAGCTTGATTTTGCGATCGCATTTGAGTTTACGCTTGAGTTCAATTCATCCTCTTGATGGGTGTGATTACTAATTAACCTTTTGCTCGCAACAGCAACATCCATATGCTTACTCCATACAGACCTAACTACGACTTATTACAATTTACAAAAGAGCGACATTAAAAATGAACCTATCTCCGTCTAGGAGTAGGACAAACCTTGCCCGCTGCTACCCTCGTGCTTAACTATGAGTAGTTAACCATAAGAACTGCTCTAGAGTCAAGACCCTATCCCACAAGTGTTACTCATGGGATATGCTAAATGCACCCTGTTTTGATGAGGGGTTATGGACACAAAATTAGCGGCAATTGCCAAGTGCGCTTAAGCGCTCCTACAGGCTATGCAATCCTAATCCTATAACTCTAACTGCTATAAAAATTAAATTTCGACTGATTTTTTTAACATTTTCTCATAATTAGGTGTTTGGTGTTTGGTGTTAAGTGTTTGGTTAATGGTGTTTGGTGTTTGGTTAATGGTGTTTGGTTTTAGATTTTAGAACCGGAACAGATACAAACAATCACCTGATGGATCATTTCCCATTACTTGTAGAACTGTTGCGGAGTTATAGCCCTTGGACACTGACTGTAGGGTTGGATCAGTTATCGCTCTCTCTTTAGTTAGAGAGTTAGGGGACCCAGGGCAGGTATAGGTTTTACCATAGTTATTGTTTCTTTAGTTATAGGGACTTTTTTGATAACACAAAAAGTTTAAATAACGCAATTAACCCCTAAAAGTCCGGGAATTATTTTTATAATGGGATCATCTATCCAAATCAACATAAATCAATCAGGACTTAAGCAGTTGCACTACATATAGTGATAACGCAACCATTGCACCCCTAAAATTAGCGTTGAGGAACACAAGCAAGGGTAAGTCCTGTCAATAAAAACTAATCACAAATCACTAATGCCTATTAGTTACCGATTCTTGGCAACAGCCGCAATATAAAGGAGTTTTATCAATGAGGCGATGGCGACCCATACTGTTGCTTGTGGCTTTTGTCCTAACTATAGTTCTCTCTAACTGCGTTAGCCCTTCTAATTGGATTGGTCAAAATACCCCTCCCAGTCCTACTCCTACTGTTTCTGAGAGTCCTAGTCCCAGCCCTACTCCTACTCCTACTCCTACTCCTACTCCTACTCCCAGCCCTAGTCCCAGCCCTACTCCTACTCCTACTCCTACTCCTACTCCTACTCCTACTCCAACTAAACCTCCTAAGGATTCCAAGGGCAGGACTATCGTTTACGGAGCAGTGGGACAACCAGAAAACCTAGAACCAGGTAATATCAGCGACCGGGAATCCCTGGTTGTCCAAAAACAAATTTACAATCGCCTGGTGGAATACAAGCTGGGAACGATTGAACTGGAACCGGGATTAGCTACTGATTGGGAAGCATCTCGCAATAGCAGAGTTTGGACATTTAAACTGCGCCAAAGAGTGAAGTTTCATGACGGGACTAATTTCGATGCTGAAGCGGTTAAGTTCAATGTCGAGCGTTGGTGGGACCCGGGAAACAAATATGGCTATCGCGATAAAGACAGAAAGTATCAAATTTGGGCTGATTTATTTGGTGGCTTCAAGGGAAAGTCTAAATCCCTATTACAAGAGATAGTCATCAAAGATAAGTATACAATTCAATTTGTCCTGAAACAGCCCTTAACCATTTTTCCAGCTATGATTGGGTCAGGCTACTTTGGTATCGCTAGCCCAACAGCCATCAAGAAAGCAGGTTCTAAGTATGGTCGTGACTCATCTCTAGCAGTAGGGACAGGTCCATTTAAATTCAAAGAGTGGCGTAATGGCAAGGAAATTATCCTAGAAAAAAACCCAAACTACTGGAAACCAAACCTACCTAAAGCAGAAAAGGTAATCGTGCGGTTCATCCCGGATATTGCGAAGCGGCTGACCATGTTGAAATCTGGAGAGATTGACTTCACTTCAGACCTAGTTCCTAAGCAATTAGAAAATTTAGTTGGTGAGGCTAACCTCAAATCGATTTTCCGTCCCTCCTTCAACGTCGGATATCTATCCCTCAATACCAACTACAAACCCCTGTCCAAACAAAAAGTAAGGATTGCGATCGCATTAGGAATTAATCACCAAAAGATTGTCGAAAAATATTGGCAGGGTTTAGGAGAGAGTGATGCTCACTTCACCCCACCCCTCCTCGATTGGTCTGAGTCACCCAATTTTGGTAGCTATAAATATGATCCACAGCTAGCCAAGCAACTGCTGAGGGAAGCTGGCTACGCCAAAGGCTTTGACCTTGAACTGTGGTATATGAAAATTTTCCGCCCCTACTATCCTGATCCCAAAGCGATCGCCCAAGCAATAGCTGATGACTTAGGTAAGATTGGCATCAAGGTTACTTTAAAAACCAAACCCTGGAAAGATTATCTCAAAGACCGACAAAAGTCTCCTGGCTTCCAAGGATTTATATTGGGCTGGACTGGGGAATATGGGGACCCAGATAACTTCTACTATTCCCACTTCGGACCTAATGCTACCGCTGACCTTGGACGTTGGAAGAATAACCAAATCCTACGGCTATTGGAAACCGGTCGTAAGACCCAAGACAAGGATGCTAGAGCAAGAATCTATCGCCAAGTCGATAAAATTTTATTTGAAGAAGCCGTGCGCATTCCCATTGTCCACTCCCAACCGCTTTTAGGTAAGCGCGCCAATATTCAAGGCTGGAAGCCCAGTCCACTGGGTTCAGAATCCTTTGAAACTGTGGATAAGATTTAGCTAAACCGCTCTTATGCCCCACGTCTCAACCCGTAGGGTGAGCGTGGGATGAATGGCGGACAGCAACTTTCGATTCATATTGAATATTAATTGTCGGAAATAGTAGAATGGTAAGGGAGGTGATTTGCCATGAGAACAACCTATCAGTACAGATTGCGCCCGACTCAGCAACAAGCAGCATTAATTGACAGATGGTTGTCAATGTTATGCGCTCAATACAATTACTTATTGGCTGATAGATTCAACTGGTATGAGCAAAATCGCTCACCTGTTAATGCCTGTCCTCTGATTTGTCACTTGCCTCAACTAAGAATCAACCCTAATTACTACTCTCAAAAGAAGACTCTGCCTCAACTTAAGCAAGAGCGACCTTGGTATAAGGATATTCATTCTCAAGTTTTACAGGATGTAGTTAAGAGAGTTAAGCTAACCTTTGACAGATTCTTGATCGGAGATAGTAGCGGCAAAAGAAGTGGCAAACCCAGGTTTAAGCCACTCAGTCGTTACAGAACTTTCACCTACCCTCAAATCAAACAATCTTGCTTGCAAGGTAATCGCATTGACTTACCAAAACTGGGTAAGATTAAGGTTGTCTTGCATCGTCAAATTCCTGACGGGTTCAAAATCAAGACGGTTTCTATCAGTAAAAAAGCTGACGGATTGTACGTTACACTTTCTCTTGAGGATAAGACCGTTCCTGAAATTAAAACAGATATCAATCCTCACTTAATCATTGGTATTGATGTTGGTCTAAAGGATTTTTTGACTACTTCGAGTGGTGAAACAGTTACAATACCTCAGCACTACCGTAAAGCTCAAAAAAGACGGCGGCTTATTCAGAAAAAAGTATCACGTCGAGAGAAGGGTGGTAATCGTAGACTCAAGGCTATTAAGTTGTTAGCTAAACAACATCAAAAAGTAGCTAACAAGCGTAAAGACTTCCACTTCAAAACAGCTAATCAATTGCTGTCAAAGTATGACGTTATTGCTCATGAGACTTTGAATGTCAAAGGTCTTGCTCGTACCAAATTGGCATTATCTGTGTTGGATGCTGGGTGGTCAAGCTTTCTGTCGATACTGACAAACAAAGCCTTAAATGCTGGTTTGTTGGTTGTCCCAGTAAGTGCTCATAACACCTCACAAAATTGCTCCAGTTGTGGAGAGAAAGTACCCAAAAAGCTGCATATTCGCTGGCACGACTGCCCTCATTGTGGGTGCAGTCTTGACCGTGACCACAATGCAGCGATTCGGCGTTCGCGAAGCGTGGCCTTCGGCCTCAGCCGACGCTACGCGAACAATATAAAAAATAGAGCGGTGGGGCATCCCGTTCTTAAAGCTCAGTTAATGTCCGACGGGATACCGGGAGTCGCTGAGAAGCCCACACTTACCCGATCGGGTAAGTGTGGGAGTATGTCACAGAGAACACTATAATTACAAATGTGTAACTTCAAAGGTAACAACTCTTAACAATAACTATTGGCACAAGTAATCCTGCTATACACAAAAGGTAAATAGTAAAAGGGAACTAGTTCGATGGCAAAAAAAAGGAATACATCTAGAGACGGATTTAGGAACCAGTTAGAAAACTTTGGGTTAAACAACTTCAATTGGATTTGGGACTTTATTCAAAGCAACGACTCTCTCAGACGTAAAGTCAACAAAACTATCATTAACAATGCCGTCTACAAAATGCCCACTCGTCCCCATAAGTTAAGTGCGATGGCACCCTATACTTCTTGGGACTCATTAACAGACCGAACCTGGATCGGACGACATTTACCCCCCGATCCAGAGTTCAACAAACCAGGGAACCTTCCCCCTCTCGAAGACCTTGCTGTTTTGTTTCGCAAAAAAGAGGGGAAAACCATCTATTCCGAGAAATCTACCCTGCTGTTTCCCTATTGGGTGCAGTGGTTTACCGACGGCTTTCTGCGCACTGATCGCTACAATAGATTAAAGAATACCTCTAACCACGGCATCGATTTATCTCCCGTCTATGGGTTGAACAGAAAATCTACAGACATGCTGAGATCCAATCAGGGCGGGAAACTGAAAAGCCAGATTATCAATGGTGAAGAATATCCTCTCTTCTATTACGACGATCCAGAACAGGGAGTGGTCAAACCAGAGTTTGACGGGTTGTATGAACCGCTCAATGATGAGAAGCGACTAGACCCAGCTAAGAAAGCCAAACTATTTGCCATGGGTGTAGAACGAGCCAATGTCCAAATTGGCTATGTAATGCATAACGTTCTGTGTCTGAGGGAACACAATCGCCTGTGTGATTTACTGGCTAAGCATTATCCCGATTGGGATGACGAGCGACTCTTCCAAACGGCCAGAAACATCGTGATGGTGTTAATCATGAAAATTGTGGTGGAAGAATATGTTAATCACATTACCTCCTATCACTTTAATTTCATTGTGGATCCCCCAGCGTTTACCAATGAGAGATGGTATCGCCAGAATTGGATGACAGTAGAATTTAGTTTGGTATATCGTTGGCACAGTGCCCTTCCCGAAACTCTGACCTATGACAGCAAGCAAATTCCGATGGTGGATAGCCTCTGGAATAATGAAATGCTGATCAATAAAGGCTTGGGACCATTGTTTGAGGAGACCTGTTCCCAAGCAGGCAGCAAAATTGGTTTGTTTAACACCTCAGAATTCCTAATACCTGTTGAATTGGCAAGTCTCGACTTAGGTCGTCAAGCTCAACTGGCTAGCTACAATGATTACCGGGAAATGTGTCAGTTTCCTCGGGTGACGGATTTCGATCAGATCACAGGGGATGAAGATACTCAAAGGGAACTAAAACGGTTATACGGTGATGTCAACAAGATTGAATTCTATGTGGGACTCTATGCCGAGGATGTGCCACCAAATGCAGCAGTAGCTGCCCTGGTTACCCGAATGATAGCAGTTGATGCCTTTTCCCAAGCATTGACCAATCCCCTGTTGGCAGAAAATATCTTCAACGAAGAAACCTTTTCCCCGGTCGGTTGGGAAGTAATACAAAACACCAATACTCTCTCAGATGTGGTAAACCGCAATACTCAACAGCAGGATAAAAGCTATAAAGTAACATTTGACAATCCGTAAGCAAGGCATCGGGTATTGTCAAGGAAAAATTCAACAAGAAATTAAAGCTCTCTGATTTAAAAATCACCGGTTAAGTAAAATTTGAGTCTCAATCACCAGCTATCTGCTCACAGAATTTGACAGTACCCGATCAAACCCACTGGTATCCTCAAGGAGTTTTTATCACAACCAATTCCTCAAAATTTTTCTATAAAAAATAACCATGAAGCTATTTACAGAATATCCCGAAAAGGACGAACGAAACTATTACGACCTTGTAGCCGAACAAGTCAGGATTCAGATGGATCAGCTTTACAAGGATGAAGAACGGGCTTTGCGAGACACCCATGCCAAAACCCACGCCTCGGTGGAGGGAAACCTAGAAATTTTTGATTTTGATGAACAGAGTATTAAGACCGAACTAGGGAAACGAACTCGGCTTACTCAAGAGCAACTCAATGGGATTTCCCTCAAGCAAGGACTTTTTGCGACACCGAAACAATATCCTGTTCAGCTACGATTTGCCAATGGGCGAACAAATGTTGAAAACGACTATGTCTCAGACACACGCTCAATGTCTGTGAAAGTGATTGGTGTTGAAGGAGAAAGCTTTGAACAAAGCTACGAGCCAAACACTCAAGATATTATTGTTCAAAATGCCAAGATCTTTTTTATCAAAACCATCAAAGATTATTATGAATTCTTTGGCTCCATAGTTGAGTCAGAGCAAGCTGCCCAAAAGTGGCTCAGGACTCATCCCAGGCAATTGCTAGCCCTAGCTAAAGTAACAGCTCGAACCCCAAAGAGTTTATTAACAGAACGGTATTGGAGTGGTTCTGCTTATGCCCTTGGACTCAAACCAGATTTTGATCAGTCTCAACCGGGCTTAGTTCCTGTTGACTATCCCGCCGTGATCAAATACGCCTTTACCCCTGTTTCATGCCAGCCTCCCCATCAAAGCATGGGATATCAGTCCCGACCAGGTATTCCCAAACTTCCCTTCTTCGATCGCGCCAAGGCTCTGGGATTGGATGAAAGCAAACCGGACAATTACTATCGAGACGAGCTGATCGAACAACTATCGAAAACCGATGCCCTGTATTGCTGGGACTTTGGTATCCAATTCCAAACCAATCCGAAAATGTCCATCGATGATGTCACAATTCGTTGGAGTGAGAAGAAGTCACCATTTTTTACCGTTGGTCGCCTTACCGTCAAGCATCAGATCATCGATTTTGACAAACAATACGACTCTGCTGAAAACCTACGATTTTCCCCGTGGAATGGCTTAGTAGTTCATCGTCCTGTGGGAGCTCTCAACCGGCTCCGTAATGTAGTTTATCCGATTGTGGCTAAGTATCGTTATCAAAAACGGGGACTCAACTACTAGTCTTTCAAGTTAAGCATACATGTTGCATTTTACTTGTTACTTGTTACTTGCCAATTTAAAATTTTCAAGTAACAAGTAGTGTAACCCTAAACCTCAATTCTCCATACCGCTATCTATCCAGCGCTCAAACAGATCGATTAGCTCGTCCGACCAGCAAGCATCATAAGGGAGAGAACCTTCGTTAAGTCGTTCTCGAAGCTTTTCCCCATTGGCTCGAACATTTTCTACATCATTGAGATCGATACCGTCTAACCGTTGCAGTGTTTCGAGATCAAAATCTCGAAATAGTGGTCTAATATCGGATCTGTACCCCACCCGCTCAGATTTTCGGAACTGTTCCCAAGATGGCAGGGGCTCAAGGTTGGGTTCTCGTTCGTGGTGAACACCAATCTGTCCTGGTGGCTCGTTATCTGGTGCTTGAGCATCAATCCACTCGCGGACAAACTCTTGTCTGGAACTATCTACTAACGGTCGATAGCGGGGCATTTTGCCAGTTTTACTAGAACTCTCTAATCGACTTACTAGTTCCGATCCTTCTGCGGTCAGGTTGCAGTTGTCTTCATTGCGACGGAGAAAAGGCCGATTAAACATATGCAATTGCACAAATTGCTCGCGATTGATTCCCGCCCAGAAATTGCTGTGGGCATCGATAGAAAACCCCCGCACTGCTTCTTCCAGAATGCGAGCCACCTTTTGGAAAGATTCTGTCCGAGCATGGGTGGGGATAGACTGACCCGCAGCCAACGCCTCTAAAATGCTTACCCGTCCCCGATCAGACCTCTGCAAATCCTCCAAAAAGGGGTCTTTCTGGTCGGGACTCCCATCATCCTGAAGCGCTTTCTCCACTAGGGTTAATGAAGCCTTGACCACATCTAAATGGACTCGCCAACGATCCCGTTCTAAATCTGGCAGATCGAGGGTATAGGGCAACTGGAAAGGAGGGCCGGCCGTCACCCCATTGTATAATTTTAGAGGCAGCCGCACCATTTTCTGGGCAATTTTCTTCAGATGGCGCATTTCATCGAAGGCCCACAATAGCAACAGGCCGCGCGGAGTGCGATCGCCTTTATCGGGCCCTGAAGATACATAGCGACGACCCGTTATTCTCAAGAAATGGATTAAAAAAGCCAGCAGTAACCGATAGCGTAAGTTGAACAGGTGTCCCCAGTTACGGGCGCGAGGGTTGGCAATATAGCCCCGTTCCTCAAACGCAGCACGGATATACTCCTCAAGCTTGCTTTTCCCCAATATGGTACGCGGCGGCTTGGTGCTAGGGTTAGTTGCTACTGGCCAGACAAATTCGACCCGCTCATTCTTCAACTTTTCAAAATCTTTGTAAAGTTGAAAGAATCGCTCAAAATGGGAGTCAACCGTAGAGCCATAGCCTTCCCCTTGTTCGGCAATGATTTCGAGAGCTTTGACCGCCTCTTTGCGTAAGGTGGTGGGATGAGAGCCTTCAAAGGTATCCACATAAACTCGTCGAGACTCAGACTTATCATTGCTGCCAAGACCCTGATCATAGCCCCAATCATCCCAGGTGCCTTGGAGGTCGATTCGGTCTGTATGAAAGTCTTGGTCTTTGAGTCCCTCTTCTGCATTGCCAAATAGTTCTATCAGACGCTCGTAAATCGCTCCCACATGCTGAATTGGACGACCGTCATTGGCACGCCGAGCAATTTTGGCAATATATAGGAGCCTTTGCCATGTTTTATCATCAATATCCCCCTGTTCGGCAGGCCGTTCGGCGGTAATATACTTGGCTAATGACTGCTTTGATAGGGGTTCGAGTTTAAAACGGAATGGATAGAGCTTGCTTTCAAAGGGCGAGTCTTCCCGCTCAAAATTTAGGGGAGCGCCAATCAGGTGCAGCAAGTTCTGTACCGTCATCAGATGCCCCATTTCTTCCCGTGCTAGTTGAGCCAATCGCTGGTAGAGCGATCGTACTCGTCCCCTTGTCTCATGATTTGTTTGATCGTCGCGCACGGAATAGGCAGCATAAAGGTACTGAACCATTAAAGCGTGTTCCACTTCGGCTGCGACCGTTAGCAATAAGGCCGCTTCATCTCGCGGGTTCCGTTCGATCTCAAAACTCAGGGGCAATTTTGCTAGTTTGAGGGTTGCGATCGCAGCCTCAGATGGAGGTTGACAAACCAGAACCTCTAGGGGTATCTCATAGGTTTTTGTCATCACATTAGTCCTCTCTCAGTACATGGGGAGTCATAGCAGTTAAGGCGAGTCGATCTCCAGTGCGTTCTGGGAAAATCAGCCGACTTTCTGATTCGTTGTCACAGGTGACGCGCGCCATGAACTGTCCAGGGGCTAACTTTTGCCCGCTGTCATCTCGTAAATCCCAGGAGATCGGGCGAGGGCCCTCTGCGGGATTCCGTTCCTCTAGCAACGTCCGTACTTTTCCCGCAAACCGATCATAGAGAACCACAGATAAGTTTGTTGCGCCCTCGGGTACGGTGAGGGGAATCAGAACCTGATCTGCAGTGATGTGAAGTTCCGTTGCCCCGAGCAAGCGGTTACTGGCTACTTCCCTCTCTGTTGGCTCGTGTAACTCTTGATTGGTGTATTTATAAACAGTGTTACCGGAGGCGTAAGCGACAGTGACAGACCCGTCGCTAACAAAGCGAAATCGGTTGATATATTGACCTATATTGGGACTAGGGGGACAAGAATAGCCCGGATCGGGTTTTGGCCAATCGGGGGTCAGGTCGCTCCAGGTGAAACCGCCATCTGTTGTCTCGCTAGTACGACCGCTCTCAAAAACTTGATCTCCCCAACCGCCAACCCAACCAAGCTGACGATTCAAAAAACCAATACCTTCCAGGTTCTCATTAATCATCTGACCGTTGCTGTTGCGAATTTCCTGTCGTCGCCAGGAGTTACCCCCGTCTTCAGTGATTAAAATCGCCCCTGCCTTCAGATTCTCACAGGCAACTACCCCAAATTCCGGATCGTCATCTAAAAATTGGATTTTCCAGCCCCATTCCCCTAATGGAACATTGATATCTCCGAGCATATCTTGCCAAGTGTTGCCACCGTCTGTTGTTTTCAGGACTGTAGGCACAACATCAGAACGACGGGGGTTAGGCCGCACCGAACGACCCCCGACAACCCAACCTGTCTGGTCATCTTTGAAGTAGATATCCACCAGAAGGGTAGCCACATCTTCCATATCCCTAACAAACCAGCTTTGACCGCCATCATTTGTTTTGAAGAAGCGTGCCGGTCGTTCGGGGTAGTTGGTTCCTGATGCGAATACGTTCTCTTGGTCAAGTACCCAAAGTCCGCAAACGGCTGAGGGGGCATCGGCTGGCAAGTTCTCTACTAAAACCCAGTTTTTACCGCCATCACTGGTGTGGTAGAGTTGTTTCCTTGGGGTTACGCAACCAACCCAACCGATCTGTTCGTCGAGCATATGAATACAGCGAAATTGACACTCCCTGTAACTGTTCTTGGATCTTCCAGTGACCTCCGCCATCTTCGGTTTTTAGGATTTGTCCATTCCCGTTAACAGCCCAACCAACATTAGGATTGATGAAAAAAATATCGTCATAACGACCGGCCAATGGTGCTGGTGTAGCCACCCACCGATAGCCATTGTCTCTCAAGTTCATGTTAACCCCCTATCTGTCCAAACATTGCCGTTTTTAAAACGCTTTTCGCAATCTTTGATGACCTTTTTGTCTGTCATAAAAGACAACTGTATTGGGTTGATTTATTCTCTAATCTTTTTAAGATTACATCTTCAGCTCAACACCAGTGACAAGAGATTATTTAAATGTAATATTTATTTAGACAAAGAAACAATTATTATTAATCATTTTCACTCATCATTCCCGTAATAAAGATTAGGGACTTCCAAAAAATTAATGATCCAGAAAGTCATTAGCAAGCGATCGCTAGCCATGAGGCATATGAGTAAATGAGCAAAAAGACTCGTTTTTGTCTATAGACTGTTTTGCTGGTTGACTGATAAAAGTTCACATAGCGCGATCGGTGCAGGAATCGGTGTAGCGGCGCGCTACCCTACGAAAACGTAAGCATTCAGCATTCAGCATTCAGCATTCAGCATTCAGCATTCAGCATTCAGCTATCAGAATTAAAGTAGGGTGGGCCAAGTAATATAATCTAGAATACTCAAAACAATCAAACTGTGTCTTGATGCAGTCGCTCATGGGGGAAACCCCCAAGACCGCGCTGCATCGCTTTTTGCCCACCCTACAAGCTGATAGCTGACTGCTGACGGCTGACCGCACCTCAAGTAGCGTGAGCTTTTAGCTCACGGCACCTCAAGCAGCGTGCGCGTAGCGCATATGCTTACACGAAAACTCATCTGACTTTGAACAAAAATCAAAGGAGCATTTGCGTAAGCAACGATAATTTCGAGTACTCTCAAATCCACCAAGGATAACATCGCAAATAATTGAGCAATGTTTCGGGCTTGTTGACAATAAACCGGTCGATTCTAGATTTTTGATACTATTGTTTACCTTGTGGCTGTAACTTATTATACAAATTTATAGCAATCCTAAATCATTGTCTTGATGCAGTCGCTCATGGGGGAAACCCCCAAGACCGTAATGGTGCTTTTTCCGTAGGCGAATTAAATTCGCCACGGGTCGCACCTCTGCATCGCTTGTAAAATCACTGGACTTTTTAAAAACTAGCTCCAACTCTTGTCCCTTCTGCCTTCTGCCTTCTGCCTTCTGCCTTAAAGCAGCCCATTTCTTTCACGAATCAGATAGGATTGCTATAGAGGCGTTTACCCTGGTTACATGTTACTTGTTACTTGCCAATTTGAAATTTTCAAGTAACAAGTAACGAACACCGAATAATTATAAGTATTCAACCGGACTCCATATTAGTTGTTTTCTGGCAAGCCTCTGAGCCGGGAAACGATACTCCCCGTACCAATAACTAAAAGTCCCAATATCACTGAGGGTTCGGGAACATTGATAGGAACAGACGTGATACTCAGTGCATTAATCGCGAAACGTACATCAACGCCCTCTTCTTTGGCATTCAGCACCAAGGTTTTGATGTCACCACTGCTATCAAACACGCCAGTAAAGATCACGCCGCTGCCAGCAACCATCTGGCTGACACCTGGACGTTCAAAACTTCCTAGACTATTTCCGAAACTATCAAAGGCTTCAATTGTTGCTATGTAGTCAACAATTTCTATAGGAGCGGATTGAATTTGTGTCCCAACACCAAAGACTGGAGTATCAAAGGTAATAGTCAGTGGACCAGGATTAGCAAGACCTGTAAACAGAAGCGCATCCCCTACATCAAATGCACCAGGGAAAACAGGAGTTTGATCAATACGGAGAAACTCTCCAGCAGGGATGCTGACATTTAAATCAAGACCGACCGCTGAAGTAGCTGAAAATGGGTTAGGTAGGGTGGGAAAAGGTGGTGCTACAACAACCTCAGCTACTTCAGACCAATCTAGGAAATCATTAGGGTTTAAAGCTTCTCTGGTATCTACAAATGTTGCGGCTTGGGCAGTACTTGTCAGTAATACAGTTCCTATGGCAGTTGCTAATAAGGTTTTCATTGCTGTTGACTACAAATTATTTTCGTAGTTCATCATATAGTTCATTTAGATCTACTAATCTATAGCAGAAGTAATTTTGTTATAATCTTTATCTACTTAACAGATGAGAACAAAAATCTTGCTAAAATCTTTATATATCAGAACCTGAGGGGGTGACAGTTCGGCTATAATCATTATCTGGTCTGGATTTATTCAATTCAGTTACCAAACTTATAAATAAACCCGATTTTTCGACCACTTGGATGAAAGAATCAGGGATTGAGTTCTCAGTAATTGAAAATATTCTCATGACTGTCTATATATAGTTTGGGATCATAAGTTTGGCCTCATAGTGACCTTAAACTTAGAGCTGGCAAGTACTTTGGCTCCCTTGTCGCCCCCCCAGATCCTTAGTCATCAGTTAGTTATTTTTATTCAGCTAACGCCATAGCAGCTTCCACAAGACTAGATCACAGCAATGCATTCAATTTCGACTAAAACATCCTTAGGTAGTCGGGAAACCTCAACACAGGCACGAGCTGGAGCGTCTTCCTCGTTAAAGTATTTGGCATAGATCTGATTTACTCTCGCAAAATCATTCATATCTGCCAGAAATACCGTGGTTTTGACTATGTCTGGGATTTTAGCTCCAGCAGCGACTAGGATAGCTTCAAGATTAGCCATTACCTGTTCTGTCTGCTTGGCTACATCATTACCACCAACAATTTCACCGGTGCTAGGGTCAAGGGGAATTTGACCAGCTACAAAAATCATTTGACCGCTGACTGCGATCGCTTGATTGTATGGTCCTACAGGTGCTGGGGCATTGGGGGTACGGATAATGTTTCGTGTCATAGTCTTCAGTCGTTCCAGGATGGACAAGTTAACACATTCCAAGATAACAGTTTGAGGATTCCCATCTCAGCCTTATCCCTGACCGATAAGTCTTGATCTTGGTAGTGAGGAGGTCAAGAATAGGGGGATGATGGGTAATAGTGGTATTAGTAGGATGAGGGGCAAGAAAGTGCTATGTCATCAATGCACCTGATTATCAGTAGTGCGTAGGGTGCGCACAGAAGACGGGCGAGCCCTCATTTTTTACCTTTTCGCCACTGTTGAGACCGCCAGTCTGGAAATAAAACGGGCAAGATGCCCGTTCCACCCACGGAGTCAAACTGGTTATAAATCAAAGGCTGAAATCCAGTAATTATATTAAGAAACCCGATTTATGCTTAATTACTGTAACCATTAACTATTAACAATAGTAACAATTTACCATTAATTATTATATACTGAATCTAGATTTTGGAGAGGATATTTGCTACTAGTTAAACACCACAAAAACTAATAATTTAAAAAAAAGGCGTATGTGAATGAATAATAAAATCCTGAAAACTATAGATCAACTAGGTATTCGATTTGTGCGTATCCTTTGGTGCGACAATGCTAACATAATCCGTGGTAAAGCAGTCCACCGGAAAACCTTACCAGACTACCTCAAACACGGTGTGGGCATTTCAGCAGCCCAGCAAGCTCTACCGGTGATGTATGATGTCCCAGTCCCAGGCAGTGGCTTGGGACCCATCGGTGAAATCCGCTTAGTACCGGATTGGGAAACCTTAACCTCCTTACCCTATGCTCCTGGTCATGGCCGTGTGTTTGGGGATATGGTCAACAATGGTAGCCCATGGCCCTATTGTCCCCGAAACTTCCTCAAAAGGATGGTAGGAGAAGCGGAAAGTGAGGGCTTACAAGTGGTTGCTGCATTTGAAAATGAGTTTTACCTGCTGCAGCCAACCCCTGAGGGGATTCTACCGGTAGACAATACCGTATTTGCCTCGACGCTGGCAATGGATCAACATCAGCAGGTGATTGACCAAATTGCTGAAGCCTTGGTGGAGCAAGGGATGCCCGTAGAGCAGTATTACCCAGAATGTGGTCCTGGTCAACAGGAAATTTCTATATTATATACCCAAGCCCTACCAGCGGCAGATCAACAAATAGCCTTCCGGGAGACAGTAAAAGCGATCGCATTTCAACATCACCTGGTTGCCTCATTTCTGCCCAAAATCCTAGCTGACCAAGCTGGTAATGGTTGTCACCTCCACCTCAGCCTATGGCGGGATGGGAAAAACTTGTTACTCAATCCAGAAGGGGATGGGGGACTTTCCCAAGTCGCCTGTCAGTTTATTGCTGGAATTTTACAGCATTTACCTGCTTTAATGGCACTAACCACACCCAGTACTAATTCTTATCGACGGATTCGCCCTCATTGTTGGAGTGGCGCGTTCCGTTGTTGGGGAATCGATAACCGAGAGGCTGCGGTTAGGGTACCGAGTAACCCAGACGGTGGAAGTCCAAGCAATTTTGAACTGAAAACTGTTGATGCTTCTTCTAATCCTTATCTAGCCTTGGGAGCAGTAATTGCGGCTGGCTTGGATGGAATTCGTAACAGTTTGGAATTGGGAGAAGCCGTGGTGGTAGATCCAGGACATTTGACAGAATTAGAACGTAGTGAGAGGGGTATTGAGTTATTGCCAACTACTTTAGGGGAAGCGATTGGTAACTTAAGTGCTGATCAATTACTGTTGGATGCCTTAGGAGTAGAATTGGCTCAAGCCTATCTAGCGGTAAGGAAAGCCGAGTGGGAGGCAATGAAAGATTTTGAGTTGGAGGAAGAAGTCGAGCTTTTATTAGAGCGATATTGAATCAATTGATATTGGTAAACACCTACACAGAATTAATTACCTACTCGCAATCTCTGTAACTCTTACATTGTAAGGCTTTGAGTTTTATGAAATGTGTAATTAATTTTGTGCACCTGCTTAAGCATTCAGCCGTCAGCTAATGCGCTACCTCAAGCGCGTCGTTCGCACAGCGTGGCCAAACGCGCCCCGCGTGGCCTTTTGGCCAAGGCCAAAGCCTGTGCCACGCAAGCTACTTGAGGTGCTAGCAGAAGCTTTAAGCTGATAGCTGAATGCTTATGCATAGTTGTTTCTATTTTAAATTAAAAAGGGGATATGATCTGATAAAAAATCCAACTTGAACTAATCGCAACCGTCCCTATCTTTTATTAGCAAGAGGGCAACGTTTCACTTCGTATGATGCCTGTTGTGTACCCCTAATTCGGCTTATTGCTACCTCCAATTCACTCAGCTTTTCTTGTAAACCACAGTACTGAACTTCTGCAACACGTAGATTCTCCGCTGCAACTTGCTTTTTATCGTTTAACTGACGTAATTTTCCCTGAGATACATTTATATTCTCTTCCAAACTGCGTATTTCTCCTCGAAGAGCAACTAAACGCTCTTGTGATGTTTGTACTTCAGTGCGGAAAGTGTCTCGCTGTTTTTGTAAGGTTTTGATTTCCCCTCGCACAGCCACTAGTTTCTGTTCAAAGCTTCGTTGTTCACGGCGAGAGGCTTCTAGCCGTTCTTGGGAGGTTTTGATTTCCCCTCGCACAGCCACTAGTTTCTGTTCAAAGCTTCGTTGTTCACGGCGAGAGGCTTCTAGCCGTTCTTGGGAGGTTTTGATTTCCCCTCGCACAGCCACTAGTTTCTGTTCAAAGCTTCGTTGTTCACGGCGAGAGGCTTCTAACCGTTCTTGAGAAGTTTTGATTTCCCCTCGCACAGCCACTAGTTTCTGTTCAAAGCTTCGTTGTTCACGGCGAGAGGCTTCTAGCCGTTCTTGAGAAGTTTTGATTTCCTTTCGCACAGCCACTAGTTTCTGTTCAAAACTTTGTTGTTCACGGCGAGAGGCTTTTAACCGTTCTTGGGAAGTTTTAATTTCCCCTCGCACAGCCACTAGTTTCTTTTCTAAACTTTGGCGTTCTGCCTTGAAGGATTTAAGCCGTTCTTGGGTAGTTTTAATTTCGCCTCTGAGAGCGACTAACTGCTGCTGAGATTGACGCACTTTTACTTGAGAGGATTCTAGTTGTGACTGTGCGCTTTGAATGTCGCTTCTGAGAGCGACTAACTGCTGCTGAGATTGACGCACTTTTACTTGAGAGGATTCTAGTTGTGATTGTGCGCTTTTAATGTCGCCTCTGAGAGCAACTAACTGCTGCTGAGATTGACGCACTTTTACTTGAGAAGATTCTAGTTGTGATTGTGCGCTTTTAATGTCGCCTCTGAGAGCAACTAACTGCTGCTGAGATTGACGCACTTGAACTTGAGAAGATTCAAGCTGTGCTGTTGCTGTCTGAGTTTTACTACGAAGGAGAAGGAGTTTTTCTTCAGCCGTGCTGATCTCAGTGCGAACTGCAACCAGTCTCTGCTGTGAAGTTTGTAACTGCCCTTGAGATTCTCCTGAAGTTTCTAAAACTGTCAGTAATCCAGCGACTTCCACATCGTCAGGCTCGTATTTTGCTGCTTTTTTAAAGGAAGCGATCGCATGTTTGTAGCGACCGATGCGATAGAGGGCAAATCCTCGCTGTTTCCAAGCCAGAGAGTTTCGAGCATCAAGCTGAATCGCCTTGTCACAATCCGTGATTGCTTTTTCATATCGACCGAGTTGATAAAAAGCCGTGCCTCGGTCAATCCAAATTGAAGCGGCCTTGGCATCCACTTCCAGTACTTGGTTGTAAAATGCGATCGCTTCAGAATACCGTTTCAAATCATAAAGCAGCACACTGGCAATTTTTTTGGGAATAATTGTCTGGACCAGCTGCTGTTCAAATTCTGATGTGGCTTGAATTAAAAGTGCTTGCTTCCAGGCCGTAATCACCGCATCGTATCGTTTTAGTTTATGGTTTGCCTTGCCTTTCTCAAACCACGCTAAAAGGTAATTGGGCTTAATTTTAATTGCTTGATCATAGGAAGCGATCGCGGCTTCGTACTGGCCTAAGCTACTCAAGGTATCCCCTCGCCAATACCAAGCTAAGAAAGAGTCTGGCTGAAGTTTTACAATCTGCGACCGTATCGTAATCTCTTCACTATACTTACCAATTCCTCGTAACTGACTGGCTTGTTGCCACAACTGATTGATCATTCTCCCTTGTGCAGCAACTTTCTCTGTCAAGGCGTTACGGCGGTCAAAATCCATCTGAGCAACGACAGTTTCAGCATTAGCACTAGCCATACTTGTCGTGATCAAAGTAGCTAGGGATACGACTACTTGAAACGGTAAATTTTTCATCTTTGGTGCTGAAGGAGTATTCTAGTTGACTTACAATTAGGGGTTACACTCATAATATTCCCAGCAATCCTGCCAAAGAGACAGTTACAGGTATCACCATCGACATGTTTTACCCCACCACCAAGCAAAGCGATCGCTACCAATCCTCGAAACAGTCCCTAGACTTTTTCGGGTAGTTTGTGCCTTCGTGGTTCAATAAAAATCTTCTTACCCTAACTTCCAGACAATTATCTGTACCATCTAATAATGTGAAATGATTAACCTGTGGACTATCACCGCTATTGACCAACACGCTCACAACCTGCTAACTCCTGAAGCTGCTGCTAATTATCCCTATCCTGCCTTCTTCAGTGAAGCCTATGATCCTGATATCATTAATCATCATGCCCGTAACAGCCTTTTCTACAAACGAAGCCTCCGGGATATTTCCCAACTCTTAGAGTGTGAACCACAGGAAGAGGCAATTCTTGAACATCGCCAGAAATTGGGCTTAAAAAAACTCACCCAGCAGTGTTTTCAATCATCTCAACTAGAAGCAATTTTCTTAGATGATGGTTTTTTGCCAAATGAGATTCTTCCTAGAGAATGGCATGAACAATTTCTGCCAGTAAAGCAGATCCTTCGTTTGGAATATCTAGCAGAAAATCTCATCCGTGAGATAGATGACTTTGCTACCTTCCTAGACCATTTCCGCGACAACATTGATCCACCTCCACCACAAGTGGTAGGCTTCAAGAGTGTTGCTGCCTATCGTACAGGTTTGGATATCCAACTGATACCACAGGAGGTAGCTAAGGAATGTTTTGATTGCTTCAAGCAAGAAGTCTTGAGGGGAAAACCCTTGCGGCTCGTAGATAAGCCTTTAATTGATTTTTTGATTACCCAAGCCCTAGAAATTGCTGCCAAACATGGACTACCTGTGCAGTTTCATACAGGGTTTGGTGACCCAGATTTAGACTTACCGCTGGCTAATCCAGTTTATATGCGATCGCTTTTGGAAGACCAACGCTTCCGTAACGCTCCGATTGTTCTGCTGCATGGCTCTTATCCCTATACCCAAGAAGCCGGTTATTTAGCAGCCGTCTATCCTCAGGTGTATTTAGATTTCGGGTTAGCGGTGCCTTTTTTAAGTGTAGCTGGGATGCGTAGTGTGGTGCAGCAGTTATTGGAATTTGTCCCAACCAGTAAACTGATGTATTCTTCTGATGCTCACAATATCCCGGAATTATATTACTTGGGAGCCAAGTGGGCACGGATAGTATTGGCACAGGTTTTGGAAGGAGCAATTGAGGATGGGGATTTGACTGCTAAGGAGGCGGAGTCAGTTGCTATGGGGATTTTGAGTGATAATGCTCGTGTGCTTTATAGGGCTAATGGTTCTTGATGAAACTCCAACTAAACGGGCAAGGGGTCTCCCGTTATAATCGCGTGATTTAACGGGAGGGGAATTGCTCGACAGGGTCTAATGGTTCTCGCGCTTGTAGTACAATAACATCATGCTCCTAACCTACTCCTATCGAATCAAGCCTAGTGACGAACAGATAACCATCATGGACAGATGGCTAGTGCGATTCGTTGGCTAGAAACCTTAACCTGAAAGGGTTTCAGGGGGATTAGCCGCAAGGGACTAAAAGAACCTTGACAACTTGATAACCATGCAGATGTAAATTCTGCCCTCTCGAAATTGGAGTG
>NZ_JAAHIG010000123.1:0-22099 GCF_010692305.1 Moorena sp. SIO4G3
TGCTACTAGCTCAACGGGGAGTGCGAGTTATTGCCATCGAACCCAATACTCAGATGAGAGAAGCTGCTAGCACCGATCCATTGGTTGAATTCCGGGATGGAACTGCTCAACAGACCAACTTACCTGATGCATCTATTGACTTAGTCGCTTGCTTTCAATCCTTCCATTGGTTTGACCCAGAGCCAACTTTGCTAGAATTCCGCCGTATCCTGAAGCCTACTGGAAAATTAGCTGTGGTCTGGAATGACCGCAACCGTCAAGATGATTTTACCCAAGGCTATAGTCATCTAGTGCAAATCGCCTCTAATCATCATCCCGCCGAATCCCGTATGTGTTCGGTAGACCCCTTGCTCGCTAGTCCATTGTTTCCTAAGGTCTATTCCTACACCTTTTCTTATCAACAAGCGCTAGACCAAGATGGTCTGATTGGTCGTGCTATGAGTGTCTCCTATATCCCACGGGAAGGATTAGCGCACCAGAAACTTATCTCTGATTTGCAGGAATTGTACAACAGTTGGTGTGATCACAAAGGTTTAGTTTACTTGACGTATAGTACCAAGGTTTACGTAGCTCAACCTGAGTGCTAAGTCGTGATCAATAATTATTATTATAGCATTTATAATGCTGTACTACTACTTAGTTAGTCTAGTTTAGTTCGTCCAATTTCAAATCATCAATATACAGCAGGAAGAAGCCTATAAAGATTGTCATTAGTGATCGCCAAAAAGGTTGAATAGGTATGTCCCAAAGTAACCCCCATATCCCACACCAGGAAATTATGATGGCGATCATAGTATACATAGTTGATAAGTTCGGATATTTGGTTTTGAAGTGGTAGAAGAGCTTTTCCCTCGAATTCATTTCCTCGAAATCTTTTTCTATAAGAGTTTTTTTCATAACTACCAGCTCTTGCAATGATAGGTCATCTATCCAGATCATGAGCAGACCAAGCATTAACAAAGCAAAGTGACGCATAACCACTTTTAGAGCAAAATCAGGGGCAGGTTCATCGAGCAAATTGGTTCCTTGTGCCCATGAATCCGAGATGAGGATAACACCACTCCAGATGGCTATGATACAAGTTGTTACATATAGAGCTTGGATGTTAGGGTATTTAGTCTTGAGGGTATCGAAGAACCTCTCTCGCAGACTAGGGCTACTATAGGGTTTTGGTTGGATGTCTGAAATAGCTGATTGGATGTTTTTTTTAGGATCCATATTAAGTCTCCTTAAATTAGAACTGAAGGAAACTGATTTATTTTAATACACCTGTGGATTCACACAATAGGGTAATCGCTTACCCAAAACTCCAGCCATGAGATTCTTAGCATTGCTTAATAATGGTATAATTTTGTCACCATATATACCCAAATATTTAAAAAAAACTTTAAAAATCTCCCAATTTTAACCGAATTAACTGGGGATTTACCATAATAAAATTATCTAAATTAATAATTCAATGTATTGATGAAGCACCTAAAAAAAAATCCTTGATTATCTACCCACAATACAAGTTATTTACCTCAAAGTCTGGATTTTTATCTACTTTTTAAAAAGTTAGTAACAAATACCAAAAAGCGATCGCTTACAGCTCCTAGCGATCGCTTTTTGATTACCCTTCTAATCATTATTGGGGTAATTCATAAATCAATCTAATGGAGCAGGTTAATTTCCAGAGCTGGCTCAAAGGTTTGCTGCATTGGGTTCAACAGCAGAGCCACAGTATTCAAGGCGGTCAATCTTTAATTCTCGCCCAGAGCGGATGTCTTCCATCGGCGAGTTACATTCTGGGCAAGCGTATTGACTATCAATGTTAGGCCGATAGTCTTGTTGACACTGATGGCAAAACGCAATCAAGGGGGTTTCCTGAATCACCAGTTTGGCACCAGACAAAAAGGTGTTGGAAATTTGAGCTTTAAAGGCGAATTCCAAACTCACGGGTTCGACACCAGTGAACTGGCCTACTGTGAGATGGACGCAGGAAATTTTGGGTCGCTCTGGCTGTGCTTGCCACCAATTGCGCAAGGTCACAATTAGTGCCTTAGTCATGTCAGTCTCATGCATTGTTGAAATCCACCTTCAAGTCCACTCTACTAGTTCCGGCTGCGCTTCTGGATGAATGTAGGAGGGTTTTTCCTGGCGCGGCAGTTGACCGGATAGCACTAGGTGCGCCATTGTGTCACAGATGACGCGAGTTGCCATCAGGGCAGTGATGTCGCTGATGTCATAGGGCGGCGAGACTTCCACTACTTCCAAACCGCAAACTGGAGCTTTCTGAACAATCTTGCCCAGTAGATACAGAGCTTCCCGGGGGAGGAGTCCGCCCGGTTCGGGCCAGCCTGTACCAGGAACAAAACCGGCATCGATACAGTCAATATCGAAGCTGATATAAATGCAGTCGGTACCGTCTAGTGCCCGTTCCAGGGCAAACTCTACCGCTGCGTCCAATCCCATTTCAGTGATATCGGTTACTGTCAGGATATTACTTGCCCGCTCCCGGCAAACTTTGACTCCCTGGCGAGGTACTTGCCAACCGCCAATGCCCAATTGCACTAAGTTCTTGGCTGGAGCATTCCTCATATTAGTTGCATGAAACCAAGGGCAGGTGTGCATCCGCTCATCCAGGTCGGTTTCCTGGGTATCTACATGGCGATCAAAGTGGATAATGCCAACTTTCTTGTCCCCTAAGTGCCGACAAATACCCCGAACCGTAGGAAATCCGATGGAATGATCCCCTCCCAAAATGATGGGAAACGCTCCAGAGCTGAAGATGTGAGCAATGCCTCTAGAAATCTGTTGACACTCCCCGGCCTGAAGGCGCAGGGATTCTTAGTTCTACGACACGCCTTGTCTTGATGCAGTCGCTCATGGGGGAAACCCCCAAGACCGCGCTGCATCGCTAAAATTAGTTATCCTGAAAGGCAATACTTAAGCCCAATATCCGTTTAAAAACCAAATATCGAGCTTAATTTAACTAACCCCAGTGGGCTTATCTCCCTAAGCGTTGGAATTTACCGTTTCCGTGTGCCCCACGGTACGTTAATATTGTGCAATCGTATTTTACTGGTATTCGGCATCCGTGGCAGATCCATGCGTTTTAGAGGTTTTTCGCGCCTCGTGTACTAGCATCGCTTTACGTCGTTGGGGAATAGGACAGTACCGACGAATCCTGCCTGTGCTAGGCTACACACTTAATTAAATTATAACACATCATTTTTGAAAAAGTCGCCCGCTTATGGGCACCTCAAGTAGCGTGGCAAAAGGCCAGGCTTGAAACCCATATTTGTGGTCAGAAGAATTTTCAGTCATTTGCACTCCCGAGAAGTTTTCAAAACATCCTAATCAGCGACTTATAGCCTACATTCCCCAGGTTGGAGATGAAAGCTATGGTATTTTTTAAACTTCTCACCGATAGGTTCTCAAATGATAAACCTACAGATTTCTTTTAGTTGAGTTCGATATCAGGGAGTTGGCTAAAAGCTAGGGCATGTCTGCTTGGGTCTAAAAACCCTTGGTTTAGGGGTGCAGGGCAGGCAAGGGAGCCAGGGGAAATAAGGCAAGCAATGATAAATTACAACGGTCTTACCCCCTACTTTTCTTAATCGAGTAGTGTGCAGACAGACCCTAGAAATCAAGGAAACTGAATTAGTTTAATACACTTGTGGATTCACACAATAGGGTAATGGCTTACCCAAAAGTCCAGCAATAAGATTATTCACCGCCATCGTAGCCATTTGCGATCGCGTTTGATAAGTTGCACTGCCAATGTGAGGGGTGATGATCAGATTATCCAAGCTCAACAAGGGACTATCCATGGGAATGGGCTCTGGTTTAGTTACGTCGAGAGCAGCCGCAGCGATTTGACCATTGCTTAGAGCTTGGTACAATGCTTCTGGATCTACGATTGCTCCTCGTGCGGTGTTGATCAAGATAGCCGAGGATTTCATCAGCTCAAACTGGGGAGTACTAAATAGATGGTAGGTTTCTTCAGACAGAGCAGTGTGAATGGTAATAAAGTCTGATTCCCTTAGCAGCAGGTCGAATTCAGCATACTTTACACCCAAGGATTGTTCTAATTCTGAGTCCCGTCGATGCCGACTGTAATAAAGAATTTCCATATCAAATCCTCGCCCACGACGAGCAACAGCTTGACCAATGCGTCCAAAGCCAACAATTCCTAAAGTAGCACCGCTGATGTTTGGTCCTAGTAATAAGGTAGGTTCCCAAGTCTGCCAATGACCAGCACGTACAAATTTATCTGCTTCAATCACTCGCCGTGCTGTTGCCATGAGTAACGTCCAGGCTAAGTCAGCTGTAGCCTCAGTCAGCACACCAGGAGTATGACCAATGGGGATACCCCGGATGGTGGCAGCAGGGATATCAATGTTATCGTAACCTACTGCTAATTGGCTGATTACCTTCAGGGATGGTGCAGCTTCGAGGATTTGCTTGTCAATGGAATCTGTGAGTAGGCACAGTAAGCCATCGATTTCTTTAACTTTGTTGAGCAAGACCTCGTAGGGAGGCGGTTGACGCTCTGGCCAGATTTCCACATTGGCCATTTCGTGGAGTTGTTCGAGTCTGGTATCAGGAAGGCGGCGAGTTATGAAGACTTTGGGTTGAGACATGGGGTGGGTCAGTTGTTGTGGCTATAAAAACTTTCGTCTGCATCTCAAGGACTAGATTATAGAGTAGATTATCAAGGGGATTTTCAAGGGGAATTTGGTATGACTAGTTGCTTGTTCCACCTAACGATTCATAAAATCTTCAGGATTAATCCCCAGCTGTTTTAGTTGAGCTTTCAAAGCATCAAGGTTCTGTTCAGCTTCCGCAGCCCGTTGCTCAGCTTGAATAGCCCGTTGACGTTCTTGAGATGCTTCCAGTTCAGCTTGAATAGCCCGTTGACGTTCTTGAGCTGCTTCCAGCTCAGCCTGTTCAGTTCTTTCCTCTGGGGAGGGATACCGTTTCCCGTTAAGGTCATACCAATAAAGCCATTCCCGACTCCAATCCTGATAAGTTCCTAATTCTGTACCAATTCCTAACCCAATTTCTGGCATCCACACTGGATTCCCGCTTTGACGCACATACACCCCATCTACCAAGCGATGAACCTCAAAGGGCTCCCCTTTGCGTGGATAATAACTGTCGCCATCATAAATTAAATAATATAGGAATCCTAATTCGGCATAGTCTAATTTTTTCTGGTCGTACTCGCCATTGTAGGTTTGAGAGACATTTTCGATGGCTAAAATTGGCACGGTGTTGTTTTCTTCCCAAAGCACATAACTTAAACGTCCTTGACGACCCTTGGGACGAATTTTGCGCCGGTCTACTCCTAAACTTAAGAAAGCGTCAGGAACTATCGCACTCTGGTTAGGGTGGTAATAGTAGCCCATATCAATTCCAAAAAACCAGTCATAGCGCTGTTGCCAGATTAAGGATAATATCCCTTTGAGCAAGTGGGGGATTAAATCTTGCAGTTCGTTATCCACAGGGGTGTTATCAGAAGAGGGTAACTCCTCGGAAGTAGGAAGATATTGTAACGGGTCATACTTTAGCATAGTGATTCCCCTTAGTTAGACCTGGCTGATTGCATTTTACCCAAACTAGAAACTAGAAGAACTAGAATTCCTCACACCAGACCTATGATCTTATAGAGTTAGGATGCCAGTTAAGGAGCAAGGGAAGCGTTACAAAAATATCCCACAAATTCCTATAAATTCTGATCTTTCCACTCTATATAATGATTGATTGGATTCCTTCTCACTCAATGTGGGACGCAGAAGTATTTAACTTTAGATCAGGGAACTTCCGAGCAAATAGTTTTAGATTAATTTGGTATCTTTAACTACACTTTTTAGCATCTTTATCACTCAAGGTGGGATGCAGAAGTGTTGAACTTTGGATCAGGGAACTTCCGAGCAAATAGTTTTAGATTAATTTGGTATTTTTAACTACAGTTTTTAGTATCTTTATCCTAATTCTTGCTCTGTTCACAACAAGGATAGACAGACATCAGCTAAAAAAGACTTGGACAATTTTCTGTCCAGAAAAAACGGTTACTTGAACCCAGTGTCCGATTAATCTGTAAACCATTAGTTGGAGGTGCAGCATTCATTCCCACCTAACTCTAGGAGTGTAGGTGTGTTATACTGCCGCAATTTTTAATGAAAATTCCCAAATTACTATCCCTATGTGCTGTATTTCTACTTAGTTTAGTCCTAGCTATTAGCTGCAACCAGTCACCAAACACCAAACCCTCAGATAACTCCCAAGCCGTTAAAGATTCTACTCCCATTGTTATGGGATACAGCAGTTGGCCTGGTTGGTGGCCGTGGTACATTGCCGAAAAAGAAGGTTTATTTGAAGCCAATGGCCTTAATGTACAACTAAAATGGTTTGATGGCTACCTGGAATCCATGGAAGCTTTAGCAGCAGGAAAACTAGATGCTAATTGCCAAACCCTTAATGATACGATATCTTTTGCTGCTGATGCTATTAATGGTGAAGTAGCGGTTCTGGTCAATGATAACTCTGCTGGCAATGACAAAATTATTGTCACAGCATAAATTAATTCCCTGAAAGACTTGAAAGGAAAAAAGGTAGCAATAGAAGAGGGAGTTGTAGATGATTTCTTGCTTAGCTTAGCCCTAGAAGAAAAGGGAATGTCCAGAAAAGATGTGGAAATTGTACCCTTAGAAACTGGGGCAGCAGCAGCAGCATTTGCAGCAGGTAAAGTAGATGCCGTGGGTGCATTTCCTCCCTTTTGGCTCACTGCCCTAAAACGAAAGGGAAGTAAAGAATTAATTAGTTCAAAAGCATTTTCTGGGGCAATCCCTGACTTACTTGTCGTTACTCAAAAGCTTATTGATGAACGTCCTGACCAAGTTCAATCTCTAGTAAAAACTTGGTTTGATATCCTATAGTTTATCAAAACTAATCCCAAGAAAGCCGATGAACTGCTGGCGGAACGCGCTAATGTTAGTGTTGAAGAATTCCAACAGTTTAAAGAAGGAACTCGAATATTTACCCTGGAAGAAAACTTAGAGGCATTTAGCCCTGGGGATACCATGAAGCATATGCCGTTTGCCGCTAAAAAAATGTCTCAGTTTATGCTGGATGTGGGATTTATTCAAAAAGTTCCTGATTTAGATAAGATACTTGATGACCAGTTTGTCAAAGCCTATGCCGCAGGTCGTTCTTAGTCATTAATAAGCTATCGAATTAAACCGGTGCGTTACACGTCTTTAACGCACCTTATACATTTATTAAACTCTTTAATGAATAGTTTCCAGACAAATAGAACTCTAAAGCCCACCGTTTTTTGGCGCATTGCTGAGGATATTCCCAAATCCTTAAACTGGATATTAATTATCCTATCAGTTACTATTCCATTTGTTGTTTGGTGGCTCATCTCAAGTTTTGCTGGCCTTGATTCCGTCTTCCTCCCGTCACCGATTGACGTGGGTAAAGCCGTTATCCGTTTGTGGCAACAAGGCTTTCTTATTCAAGATACTATTGCTAGCATACTCAGAGTTTTTGCTGGCTTTCTGTTAGCAGCACTTATTTCCATTCCCTTGGGGATTTCCATGGGAGCATTTGCCAGTATCCGAGGGTTAACAGAACCAATAATTGGTATTGTTCGCTATATGCCAGCTCCGGCATTTATCCCTCTATTCATTATCTATCTAGGTATTGATGAAGCACCGAAAATCGCACTGATTTTCATTGGAACTGTCTTTTTCAATACCTTAATGATTATGGATGCCGTAAAGTTTGTTCCCAAGGATTTAATTGAAAGCACCTACACCTTAGGAGGACTAAGAACACAAGTCCTATTCGAGGTTATTACTCCCTATGTGATTCCAAATATTATTGATGCCTTCCGAGTTAATATGGCAGCGTCTTGGAATTTAGTGATTGTAGCAGAATTGTTGGCCGCAAAAGTAGGACTAGGTAAACGAATTTTGCTAGCCCAAAAGTTTCTCAAAACTGATGAAATATTTGCCTGCTTGATTATTCTAGGATTAATCGGATTTGCCATTGATTTATCCTTCCGATTGCTGCTCAGACTGACCTGTAAATGGGCGATTGATTAGATTTTTTTGAACGGTTGTTCGCGTAGCGTGGCCGAAAGGCCAAGGTTGAAGGTTGAAGGTTGAAGGTTGAAGGTTTAAGGTAAGCTGTCAGCTAATGGGCTACTTCCCAGCGTCGTTCGCACAGCGTGGCCAAACGCGCCCCGCGTGGCCTTTTGGCCAAGGCCAAAGCCTGTGCCACGCGAACAGGATAGGCTTACGTAATCACAGGCAAAAGGTAAAAAGCTTGCAGTCAAATAGAGAATTACAGTACCTAATACCGAATACTAAATACCCAATAGTCAATACCGAATTACCAATATCAGTAATAATAAAAAACCATGCACTTAGAAATTTCCCACCTTTACAAACAATTTCCCACGAAACAAGGTACTATTGTTGCCCTAAAGGATATTAATATGCATGTTGAGACGGGAGAATTGGTCTGTGCTGTGGGTGCATCTGGTTCGGGTAAGTCTACCCTGTTGCGTCTGATAGCTGGTTTAGATATGCCTACAGCTGGAGAAATTACGGTTGATGGTTTGACGGTGACTGGACCTAGTTCAGAGCGAGGGATGGTTTTCCAACGATATACCCTATACCCTTGGATGAATGTGATCCATAATGTCGAGTTTGGCTTAAAGCTGCAAGGTGTCCCAAAGCAAAAACGCCGAGAACAGGCTGCTTATTATTTAGATGTGGTAGGGCTGTCTGGATTTGCTAAGTCCTATCCGAAAGAATTATCTGGGGGCATGAAACAACGGGTTGCGATCGCAAGAGCTCTAGCCTGTCATCCTAAAATCCTGCTGATGGATGAACCCTTTGGTGCACTTGATGTACAAACTAAGGAAACCATGCAACAGTTTCTACTCCAGGTTTGGCAGCGGACGGGTTGCACTATATTAATGATTACCCATGATGTAGAAGAAGCAGTGTTTTTGTCTCAAAGGATTTATGTGCTGACAGCACGACCTGGTACAATTCAACGGGAATTGCGGATTGAGTTAGAGGGTGAGCGCACTTATAAAATTAAGCGTAATCCCGAATTCCATCGCTACACTGAGGAAATTATGGATTTGCTCCGGGATAGGCCAGACAAAGTAAGTCGGGATGTAAGCTCAGTGCTGAGTCTTTAGTGCTTAGTGGGTCAGTGAGTCAGTGGTGAGCAGATCCAAATAGCTTGAAAGAGATTTTTCTCGAAGGAAGCCAGGGGAATTAATATTAATTAATTTCTTGGTGTTAACAGTTAACATTAAACCATCAACCGTTAACCCTCAACCCTCAAGAAAAAAAAACATGAACTCATACAAAACAAACCTAACTGCAAATGCGATCGCAAACACTAGCCCTTCATTATAGAAAGTATGAAATGTGTGTGAATCGTAGGCCATGACTATCTAATGGGGTGCATCTTTACTTAAACTTTGACTTAAGCTTTGACTTAAGCTTTTCTGATTAATTTTCAGAACTCAACCCATCAATGGCCTCAATCAATTTATCAATTTCATCCGGCTGGGTGAAGTAGTGAACACAGGCACGCACACAGTCTGGGTCCCGGAGATTTCGTAGCAAAAAGCCTTGCTGCTCCAGAAACTCTACTAACCTGTTATGGCGCTTGCCATTAGTCAACACAAAGGACAGCAGACCAGCTTTGGGAGGTGAAGTAGCCAAACAGCTGACTGCTTCCAACTTGGATAAGCCTTGCCATAGGTATTCACTCAATTGACAAATTTGGTGATAACGTTCCTCAGCAGTTCCCCATTGCTGATGAATTGCGATCGCACTACGTAATCCTCCATACAGGGGATAAGCCGAGGTAGCCACTTCAAATCTTTTTCCATCTGGTTCCCAATCCACAGGTTTCCCAGCTTTATCCAGAATAATTCCTCGCCAACCAATAAATGTCGGATTGAGGCTGCCCAAGGCATCTGGACTCACATAGAGACCTCCAACTCCTGCTGGGCCACACCACCACTTGTGACCGGTAAAGGCATAGAAATCTGCCTCCAGTTCGGTTAGATTTAAGGGCAAAGAACCTACTGACTGAGCTGCATCCACTAGAACCCTCACCAATTGGCTACTCTGATCGTAGTTGTGACAGACTTGAGTAATATCCTTGAGTGGCAATACTTGACCGGTATTCCACAGTAAATGACTTAATACCACTAATCGCGTCTGAGGTCGTAAGTATTGCTCAATAGTTTTAGTAGGGTCTCCCTGATTTAGAGTTGCCATAATTGGACAAGTAGATACCTCTACCTGATACCGACGGGAAATTTCCTGGGCAGTAGCGATAATGCCTTGGTGTTCACAATCACTCATCAGGATGTGATCACCCGGTTGCCAATCAATCCCCCACATCGCAATATTGCAGCCAACGGTAACATTTTCGGTTAGGGTGATGGTGTCTGGTGATGTCCCCAACTCTGATGCGATCGCAGTTCTAGTTTTGTGGGATTCCTCGGTAACCCAGTCATTGACTTTACCAGAGAATGGGCCATAGCGCTGCACATACTCATAGCCTTGTTGGATAACATTTAGAGATGCCAGAGGCAGAGTCCCTTGACCCCCAAAATTGAAATAGGCTTTGTAGGCTAATGCCGGAAATTGCTGTCGGTGGATTTCCCGTGGAGTTGCTGTAGGAGATATACCAGTCATCAGAATTTTAGTCATTCCCGTGGTATTATATCTTATCAGCCCCGTGGACAAGCTAAAATTTTTTGGATATATTGAACTAAGACATATGTCTTAATTTAAAGAGCGCAAATTCAGTGCATTTCTACAGCGCTGCTTGAGCTTGTCAAGTGCATATGTATAAATTTTAAGCAATTCCTCAGTTGACTGTCGGTAACACTAATCCGTTGGTCTTGGGGTTATTTTATTATTTATGCGCCACTCAAGAGACTCTGCTACTTTGGATTAAGTCCATAGCAGGAAGCTAGAACTGGTCTAATTAGCTGTATTAATTATTATTAAACTTTTAGTTTGATTTATTTATTAATTTTTATGAAAATTTATTAATTTTTATGAAAATTTTAGTTTTTACTAGGTCAATGAAAATCAAACTTGACTAAACTTGAAAAGTTTATTGAATTGAACGATTTTTGTTGAGTTGACCCTATTGGACAGTCAACAGTCAATAGTAAACCAATAGTCAACAGTCAACAAGTTCATGATTAGATTATAGTGTTAAACACCAATTAATTGAACTATGAGTAAAGTTTTGATTGTTGAAGATAACCTGGCTCAGTTAGAGTTAATGGCTAGATACCTACGGGACAGTGGTAACACAGTTATTTGTATTGCCGATGCTAAAGATGCTTTGGATAAGGCAGTAACGGAAAAACCTGATGTTATAGTTCTAGATATAGTTATGCCAGGCATGAGTGGCTTCGAGTTGTGCCGCAGCCTGAAGAACCATCGCGATACCACTAGCATTCCCATTGTTATTTGTTCTTCTAAAAATCAGGACATCGACCGTCTATGGGGTATGAAACAAGGCGCTGATGCCTATCTCACCAAACCTTTTTCTAAACAGCAGCTAGTAGACATTGTTAAGTTGGCTGTGGTTTGAGTCATCAGTTGAGTCACCTCAGTTGAGTCCTAGGATTCATAATAGTAATTATACCCTAATCTTTTAAATCTTTTATCTCTTAAAAGATTTAAAAGTAATAGATCAAAATATAGTTCATTTCAAGCCATTTATTTCGGTTATTATTGCTTGCTATTATTTATTAGTTTTTTTTTAGAGAAAGATTACCGATAACACAGTACTGTTATAAAAAGGCTAGCATTGATAAAATTATAGCATTTTTAAAAGAGGTAAAGTACAAAAGTTTTAGAGTTTAGGAAACAGGTAAATTCGGATTAGGGAACAGAGTTAAACTAAGTAAGTGCCTGTATCTGACTAATATAATCTCGGCTATATAATTATTTTTTTAGTCTATTTAAATAAAAATAATATTAATAATAATATATATCTTATTCTAGCTAGTTCGATAGTTACTCAATAATGACAGGTATACAATTGCGCCCCGTAATCAAGCCAACGACTACCCTCAGAATTTCTTCCTCTCAACAAACCAAAAAATCACACCTACAATGGTTTTATAACTTACCAGTTAGGAGTAAGCAAATTCTTAGTTTGTTTTCCTCCGAAGTAATTTCTGTTGCTGCACTGATGGGTATAGGAGCATTATTAATTATAATCGGAGGAAGAGCTCAATTACGTGGACAAGCGAAGTCAGAGTTGGCTGTTACAGAAATCAACTACAACATTAAAATCAACCAAATGGGGTTTGGTTTCCGTGGTCAATCGGAAAATACTGCTATTATTGAAGCTGCTCTTGCCCATAGTAGAAATCAGTTATTGTCCAAATCATTAGAGAGGCAAGTTAAGCAGATTCTCCACAATGAAATTAAGGCTCGCCAGATTGAATATGCCACTCTGGTGGACAAAGATTTACAAATTATTGTTAATGCTAATGCTGACCGGACAGGAGAAAGGTTTGATCCCAATAACCTGGTTAGTAAAGTCCTCAAGCAGCGTAAGCAAATTAGAGCTAATCAAATTGTAAGCTGGCAAGAATTGAGAAAAGAATCACCCCCTTTACCTGAGGGGTTGGCGAACCAAGAAACTGTAAAGCAAGGTGCCCTAATTCGTTACACGGTCACACCAGTCAAAGACCCAAAAACAGACGAGGTGATTGGTGCTTTGGTTTCTGGGGATATTGTTAATGGCAAGGAACCCATTGTCAAGGAAACCCTGAAAACCTTTAACGGAGGCTACAGTGCTATTTATTTGCGTCAACCTTCGGGAGAATTTGCCTTAGTAACAGCCTTAGACCAAGGTCAAGCTGCCAATTGGGACCAAGCTCAATCTGATCTTCCCTTACCTAACCAATCCCTACTTGAGAAAGCCGTTAATGTTGGTAAAGTAGGCGAGTTAGTTACCGACCGTCAGAAGGTAGGAGAGCAAACCTATACCATGGCAGCAAAAGCTCTAATGGATTCTCAGGGAGAACCGGTAGCAGTATTAGTCCGGGGGACTAGCGAATCTGACCTGAATGCTTTTCTTACAGGTAGCCTACTCCTACAAGGGTCGATTGGGTTTTTGGCATTAGCAACAGATGTATTCTTGGCAATGCTGCTGGGGCGGTCAATTGCTGAACCGATTAAAAGGCTACACCAGACTACCCATAAATTTGCCGCAGGCGATCGCCAAACCCGTGCTGAGGTAATAGCTACTGATGAAGTTGGTCAACTGGCAGATACCTTCAATAAACTTGCTGACAACATCGTATCTAAAGAAGAAGCTCTCGCTCAACAGGCTTTTCTCCAGCAAGCCATTGCGGAGCGCTCCCAGTTATTTGCTGAGTTTACCAGCCTTCTTTATAAATCTGTGACATCAGAAAATATCCTCAGTACCTCAGTAGATGGAGTTCGCAGCATCTTGCAAACCGACCGGGTGGTGATCTATAGCTTCAATGAAGGGTGGGATAGTGGAACAATCATGGCGGAATCCGTAGCACCAGGTTGGATTCAAGCCATGGGGAAAATTATTAATGACCCATTGCGGGAGGGGTCTGTGGATCGGTTCAGAAGTGGGCGAGTCTGGGTTTGCCATAACGTCTATGAAGCTAGCTTAACGGGCTGCCACTGTGAGATTCTCGAACGGCTACAGGTCAAAGCCAACATAGTTGCGCCTATTTTGCATGAGGAGGAACTGATAGGTTTATTATGTGGTCACCAGTGTTCTGAGCCACGGGACTGGCAGCCAGAAGAGGCGGATTTATTAAAGCAATTGGCCATTCAGATTGGCTTTGCCCTCAAGCAAGCTCATCTGTTTGAACAGTTACAACAAGCACGAGTAGACGCGGACTTAGCGCTCAAGAAAGCAGCATCAACGTCTGATCAAATCGAACAAGCACGCCGGGCGGCGGAGTTAAATGCTATTGAACAACGTCAGCAAAAAGAAGCACTCCAGCACCAAGTATTGGAACTCTTGTATAATGTCGAAAATGCTGCCAAGGGAGACCTCACCGTCCGAGCAGAAGTGGGTGATGGGGAAATTGGTACAGTCGCGGACTTCTTTAATGCCCTGATTGAAAGTTTGCGGCAAATTGTGATCCAGGTCAAACTTGCCTCGACCCAAGTGAATAGTGCTGTTGCTGCTGATCAACAGGCAGTTGGTAAATTTGCCCACCAAGCCATGGAACAGTCAGATAAGATTAGCAACACTCTAAGCTCTATTGAGCAGATGATGTACTCGATTGAAGCCGTATCTAAAAATGCCCGCCAAGCAGCAGACGTTTCTCACATCGCTTCAAACGCTGCCCTTACTAGTGGGCAAGCTATGGATAGCACAGTTGAGACTATTGTAAATTTACGAGAGACTGTCGTCAACACAGCAAACAAAGTAAAGCTGCTAGGGGAATCCTCCAAGGAGATTGCTAAAGTAGTCGGGTTGGTACAGGAAATAGCTGTACAGACTAATTTACTGTCAGTCAATGCTGGGATTGAAGCGAGCCGTGCGGGAGAAGAGGGCGAAGGGTTTCGAGTGGTTGCGGAACAAGTGGGTAGACTAGCAACTCAGTCAGCCAATGCCATCAAAGACATTCAACAGGTGATTGACACCATTCAGCAGGAAACCCAAGAGGTGGTCAAAGCCATGGAAGACGGAAAAAAACAAGTGGTTGATGGAACCCAAATGGTTCTCAAGGCTAAACAGAGCCTAGAAGAAATTGTTGCCGTCTCCCATGAGATTGACCAGTTAGTGCAATCTATTTCTAACGCCACAGTTTCCCAAGCCAAAACATCTCGGGACGTTACTGACTTAATACAGGAAATTGCTGCTACCTCCCGACAAACCTCTGATTCTTCTGGCGAAGTCTCTCAATCCCTACGAACCACTGTCGAAGTTGCCCAGAAGTTGCAGATGTCCGTTGGTCAATTTAAGATTGGTGACGAATAGCTGAGGAGGTGAGAAGCAATCTTTTACATTTCCCCTTTTGCCTACAAGCCTTTTGCCATTAGAGGTGCTTTTCAAGAGTATTCGCTAAGGTAGTTTTCGGGACTGCACCCACCACCATATCTACTCGTTGACCACCCTTGAAAATCATCAACGTTGGTATACTGCGAATACCATATTCACCTGCCACCTTAGGATTTTCGTCGGTGTTCAGCTTAACGACTTTGACCTTATCCCCGTACTGGTCTGCTATCTCCTCCACAACCGGAGCCACCATCCGACAGGGACCGCACCAAGGTGCCCAAAAATCTACCAACACTGGGATATCGCTCTCAAGTACCTCTTCCTGAAAGCTCGAGTCTGTAACTGGGGCGGCTTTTGACATGCCTGGAAATCCTTGCGAATACTTTTGCTACGTACCTACGAAATTTTACCATAGTCACAACACCGATTAAATATCTTGGGCAAAAGTTGACACTCCTATAGGGCGGAACAGGTGAGGCGGTTACAAGTTACAGGTTACAGGTTACAGGTTACAGGTTACAGGTTGAAGGTTACAGGTTGAAGGTTACAGGTTACAGGTTACAGGTTGAAGGTTACAAGTTGAAGGTTACAGGTTGAAGGTTACAGGTTGAAGGTTACAGGTTGAAGGTTACAGGTTGAAGGTTACAGGTTGAAGGTTACAGGTTGAAGGTTACAGGTTGAAGGTTACAGGTTACAGGTTACAGGTTACAGGTTATCTTCTCAACCTACCCTACACCGAACGCCAAAGGCGAACAACCTTGGCCTTTGGCCACGCGATCGCGTTCAACCAAACAACCTTGGCCTTTGGCCACGCGATCGCGTTCAACCAAACAACCTTGGCCTTTGGCCACGCGATCGCGTTCAACCAAACAACCTTGGCCTTTGGCCACGCGATCGCGTTCAACCTTGGCCTTTGGCCACGCGATCGCGTTCAACCTTCAACCAAACAACCTTCAACCAAATAACCTTCAACCAAACAACCAAACAACCTTCAACCTTGGCCTTTGGCCACGCGTGCGCGTTCAACCTTCAACTTTAAACCTTCAAAATGATCCAAATAAGGAACCGCCCGAACTCTGTCCGGGCGGAGTGTGGTGTGAGGAGTGAACGGAAACATTTGTCTCCGCTTTTTCCATTGTATGTCACCGTTTATTTTTTTTCAGCAATTTCCAAGCCAGTCGAAAAATTTTTACGATTGGCTGGGTAAGCGATAAGTATATATACTCAGCGCTTCAACTATTGATAACAGTTGTTCGTGAACTTTAGAAACCTGTAGAAAAGCTGTTCAAGTTCTCATTTACCATAATATTTGGTAATTGTCAATGCTAAAGTTTCAATTTTCAATTGATGAACAACCAAGAATGATAAGTATTCAACTGGACACTATATTATTTCCCCATACCCAACTGCTGAGCTTTCTGGTACACTTTACCTTCTGTTAGCAGAGAAGGAGCAATCACTACTTCCACTTGTTGCATTTCCTTGAGGTTTTTTGCTCCGAGGGTTCCCATACTGGTTTTCAATGCTCCCAAAAGGTTGTGGGTACCATCATCCATTTGGGCTGGTCCAGTCAGAATTTGCTCAAGTGTGCCAGTGCTGCCGACTTTAATTCGTGTCCCACGGGGTAGCACGCTGGAAGGGGTTGCCATCCCCCAATGAAATCCTTGTCCGGGAGCTTCTTTGGCACGGGCAAAAGGAGAACCAATCATCACTCCATCAGCACCACAAGCAATACACTTACAGATGTCACCTCCTGTAATTAAACCGCCATCAGCAATCACTTGGACATAGTTACCGGTTTCCTGATAGTAGTCGTCACGGGCAGCAGCGCAATCTGCAACTGCTGTTGCCTGAGGTACACCGACACCCAAGACACCCCGAGAGGTACAAGCAGCACCAGGACCAATACCTACCAAAACAGCAGTTGCCCCAACTTTCATCAAATTGAGGGCAACGTCGTAGGTCACGCAATTCCCCAAAATTACTGGCATGGGCATATCCTGACAAAACTGTGCTAAATCCAGGGGATTGATGGACTCTGGTGACAGGTGAGCTGTAGAAACAACTGTTGCTTGAACAAACATTAAATCAGCACCAGCCTCTGCTACTACCTGACTATATTTACTGGCTCCAGCAGGGGTCAGACTCACAGCTGCAATACCACCTTGGTCTTTGATTTCCCGAATTCGCTGGGTAATCAATTCTGGCTTAATCGGTGAACTATAAAGTTCCTGCATCAGGGGAACAAACTCAGAATTTCCCACCGAGACGATGCGGTCTAGTATGGGTGATGGGTCAGGATAACGGGTTTGAATACCTTCTAAGTTGAGAACCCCCATTGCCCCAATTTGGGACAACTTGACTGCCATGGACACATCAATCACCCCATCCATAGCGCTGGCGATAATGGGAATTTCCCGTTCAATACCACCAATACGCCAGCGAGTATCAGCCAAACTGGGGTCGAGTGTCCGCTGTCCGGGAACAAGTGCAATTTCATCTATGCCGTAGGCTCTGCGAGCTATCTTACCTCGCCCAATTTGAATATCCACGCTGTTTTTCTTCCGAGATTATTTTAGCTAGGTTATCAAATTGGAGCGAAGATTGATCGAACTATACAAAGAAACTATGAATTGTGAAGCATGAAGTATGAATTATGAATTCTTAATACTTCAGGTGCGACCCGTGGCGAATTTAATTCTTAATGGTAAGAGCGCACCTTAGCCTTTCCCTGATTTGGGTTTCTTGATGCTTGGGTGGCTAAGGTGGTTTTTTTCGGTAAGGTTTGAGGTTGGTGCTGCCCGTGATGGGATGATATCGGTGGTCGGGGTTTTCTTATCCTTTGGTTTGATTGTGTTACTGGTGATTGTGCTACTGTTGTTACTCATCATCTGGCGGATTTGACTAATTAACTCCCCTAGCTTGCCTTCCTCTAACAAACCATTAATCATTGATAAGCCAGTGGTAGACAGTAGCAGTTTGTTGATGTCACCTACACTGCTAGCTCCGTTACCATTATTGCCATTGACACCGGGGAAGGAGTAAATCCGAGTATCTCCCAAAATTCCTGGCTGGGGAGCCAAGGCTTTGGCAATTTCTGGTAGTTGAGGGGCTAACTCTGGCCATATGGTAGTGATGATTTTAGCATTGAGCTGAGCATCGCTGATGGAATTTTCGGCTTCGATCAGGGATCGTTTACCTTCTGCCTCTGCCAAGGCTTTATCCCGATTTGCCTCTGCTAGGGTACGGATCGACTCAGCTTCTAGTTCTGCTGCTTGTCTGGCTGCTTCAGCTTGACGAGAGCGGCGGAATACATCGATTTCAATCACGTTTTGCTCACCAATCCGCCTTTGTTCGGCTTCTTGTTCAGCAGCAATGATAGAAAGGCGTTGTTGCCGTTCGGCTTCTTCTACTTCCGTAGCGGTGGCTACAGCGGCTTCAGCTTGAGCTCGTTCGGCTTCTGAATTGAAGCGATCGCGTTCTTTTTCGGTAATTGCGATCGCAGCGTCTTGTTGAGCAATTTTTGACTCTCGTTCTGCTTCTGCCAATTCTACCTGAGAATTAAGCAAGGCAGCATCGACGGTTTTCTGACGAGTAACTTCTGCTACTTCTGCTTCCTGTTTTTGCAGGATTTGTGCCACCTTGAGGGTTTTATTCCGTTCTTCTAATTCAATATCTGCCTGAATTTTCTTAGCTTGGACTGCCAGCTGTTGTTGAATCTTTTCCTCTTCTAAGGTTTTCTGACGATTAATTTCTGCCAATTCCGCTTCTTGTTTTTGCAGGGTTTGGGCTACCTTGAGGGCTTTATTCCGTTCTTCTAGGGTAATATCGGCTTCAATTTGGCTTTGCTGCAAGGCTAGTAGCTTGCGAATTTCTTCCTCTTCTACAGACTTATTCTGTAAAATTTTAGTCCGCTGAATTGTGGCTGCTTCTGTGGCTTTAGCTTCTTCGATTTCCCGCTCACGCTGGGCTTTTAGGGCTTCAACCTCAAGCTTTTGCCCCAGTTTCGCTTCTTCTTGTTCTTGGGCAATGCGTAGGGATTGCTTTTCAGCGTTTAGTTCTTTCTCTTCAATGGCAACTTTGGTATTTAGCTCAACTTCAGTTTTTTGCTGAATTGATTGTTGAATGGTTTCCGTGCGCAGACGTACTCCTTGGGCATCAAAGAAGTTATTCGTATCGTAGGTATCACTCTCTTCTATCTCAGAAATGGCGATATTATTGAGGGTTAAACCGACTTTTCTTAAGTCTTGCTGAATCAAATTCAACACTTCATCAGCAAATCCTAATTTATCGGAATCAATTTCTGCCAAATTCTTTTTCTTGGCTGCTGCTCTAATCGCATCATCCGCCCGTTTTTCGATAGCTTCTTTAATATCTTCGGGGGAAATTTTACCTTCACGAGACAGTCGTTGGGCAGCAGTAATCACATCGTCTTCATTGGCATTGATACAGACATAAAAGGTTACCCGCATATTAGCCCGCAGGTAGTCTTGGGTCCGAACTGCTAGGTTACCTGTCCGCTCAACATCAATAGAAATTTCTCTGAGTGGGATACGGGTAAGTTCATGAAATCCTGGCAAAACCACACACCCGCCACTGAGAATAACCGTTTTCTTTTTGACAAAAACACCACCTGTCCGCAAAAATGCTTCGTTGTTGGGAGTGATGACATAAACTCTGGTGTAAGCCCAGATGCTTAATAGCAATAATACAATCAGACCTCCAATCACACCTGGGAAAAATAGAATTCCAGGAGGAAGCTGGCCGATAGATGACTGTACCGGAACAGTTTGCACTGTTGTATTCATCGATGAGTTTGACATGGCTAAATAGATTTAAGATAAATGGAGCTATATATACTAATCAGGGAAGATCAGAAAATTTTTGATAATCTTGAGCAAATGATATACATCACAGCAGGTTGTGCGCCCTTGCTGACTAATAAGCATTGTCTAACCAGGCTTGCTGATCAGTACTATCTTTAACCACTACGAGATAGTTATGATGGTGTCGGTCAATCACTAATACTTTGTTCCCCCGTTTAGGAGTAACTGTTGCCCAAGTTGGTAAGGTGGCATTAACTGTAACTAAATTACGAGCTGGATCTAGAACATCGACTTGACCGATTTTGCCTTGGTTTTCCTTGGGAAGGGTGGCAGAGGAAACTGTACCGTGACAGCCAATAAAGCGATCGCTACTGGTATCTTCTCCAAAGGAAGCGAAAATTTTTCCTATCGGTCGAGAGATGAATCCTCCGGTAACTAGGGTCAGGAATAATGACATTACTGATACCACCCCTGCCAAAAACCCAGTGGGAATACTGCCAGTAACACCACCAATCATGACATTGAACATCCAGCCGAAAAGTCCCAAAAGACTACAGTCTGTTGCCAGGAGCAAAATTAGGGGGGCTTTGCCGATACCTAGCCATCCTAGAATCTCAATACCACCTTCACCATCGGCATCAGTATCTGTATCAGTACCGAAATCTGCATCTACATCCAGATCCACATCCAGATCTACATCTGCATCTATATCCATGTCATCGTCTCCGCCACCGGAAACAATGACTAACAGAAACAGTAGAACTCCCATACCCAAAAAGATCCAGTAGGGGAGGTTGGCTAGGTTAAATAGCATGGGTGTATGCGATCGCGTGTTTTGTTTGAATGAATTGTTGCTCTATATCTCCAGCCTAACGACTGGTTTCTTGGAAATCGGGAAAATGTAAGTATTTTTAATGTTCTTGAAAGATTAACCATTTTGCCGATATTCCGCACTTCACAGTCTCACAATCAGAATTAACTGAGAAAGGAATAGAAGGCTATCGCCGATCCGAGAATGTGTAGCAAATACGCAGCAGTGCAACAACACTGGTTTGTGGTGGAAAGTTAGAAGCGCAAGGAGTCTGACCTCAAGCAACTGCAGAAGAAACTTAGCCATTGCAACACCCCACTGCCAAACCAAAATACAGAAATTGAGCGTGCAAGAGTTTACCTGTGAGGCAGATGCATGGGCTGCAGAGGATCAATTTGAACAGCGCTTACCCTGGCATCGACTGGATACCTGCACTGTGGTGTCGAAAACCGACTATCAGAAACGGAGCAAGCCCAAAGCTCGAACCCAACTGAACGACATCACCTATCACGTTCAAGACCACGGCAGTCGCTCATGGCGGAAAACCCCAAGACCGCTTAGGTGCGACCCGTGGCGAATTAAATTCACCACGGGTCGCACCTCTGCATCGCTTTAGAAATTTTATCTAGAAAATCTTGCCTTTTTTATCAATAGGGGGAGTTTGAGGCGGAAAGAATACCCCATCCTTCTTAAGGTGGGGATGAATTTCCCTCTCAAATATTTAAGGTAATCGACCAGTCTTGCCTAGGGATTCTAGGTACTCAGACAAATTCAATCCTGCTTTGTTTGCCATTTCTTTTAACCCTTCCCATGCCGCATCTGTTGTCCTAACTGTATGAGCTTTCTTCGCTTCTCCATGTATTGGTGGTCTCCCAGTTCTTTTTCCCATATTCATTGACATTTGTATTTCCAGAAGCTATAATCAGTATAGCATAGGAAAAAGGTCGAGCAGATGCAGTTAGGATACGTCTACAAGTTAAAGCCAAGCCGACAACAAAAAGTCATCATGAACAAGTGGCTTGACATGCTGCGAGCGCAGTACAATTACTTACTAAGAGACAGGAAGGATTCTTACGACCAAGCAAAAGCTCCAAAGCTAGGTAGTTATTGTGATTTAAGGAGTGGTGGAGAGGCGTGTCCGTTGACCTGTTCTGTAAGCAAGAATTACTCTGTGGGCTACCCCTGGAAAAATAGCCAGAAGAATCCAAGGAGAAGTGCCTACGAAGCACAAAGTTCAAATTTGCCAATTCTCAAGAAGCAGAGACCCTGGTATAGTGCGGCTCGTTCCTAGGAAGAGACTCCTGAAACAGGAGAGGTAAAACTAGGGGAATTCGCGGGAAATATCCCGAAATCCTAACTATCTGTGGGATGGTGGTGAAAACCCACCCCTTTA